>NZ_JBHUWW010000025.1:0-74285 GCF_042669755.1 Kitasatospora sp. NPDC057223
CGTTGGGGGAGCCCGGCCGGCCCGCTGGGCGGTGCGGTGCGGTGCGGTGCGGTGCGGTGCGGTCAGGCTACGGGCGCCGCCGGGGCCGGACGGCGGCCGAACTGCAGGCCGGCCGCGACCAGCACGGTGGCCGCGCCGAGCAGGCCGACCGCGCCCGCCAGGCCGCCCACCGAGTGCGAGACCCCGAGCAGGACGAGCGGGCAGACGAACTCGCCGAGGAAGAAGGCGGTGTTCCACAGACCGGTGCCGCGGCCCCGGTCGGCGAAGTCCAGCAGGGCCATCGCGCGGGTCAGCAGGGTGGGCAGCAGCATGCCGCCGCCCAGGCAGTTGACGACGGCGCCGACGACGAGCAGCGGCGTGCTGTCCGCCAGCCACATCACCCCGAATCCGGCCGCGCAGAGCGCCAGGACGGCCGGCAGCAGCTGCTCGGCCCGGTCGGCGAGCCGGGTGAAGGCGATCGCGCCGACCACCGTGGCGGCGCTGGCGATCGCGGTGGACAGGCCGATGGTGGGGGTGTCGGTGACGCCGAGCGCGTCCAGCAGCTTCGACATCAGCACGGGCACGGTGTAGAAGACCACGGCGCCGAAGAAGGTGAGCGTGCAGGGCGCGGCCATCCGGCGCCAGGGGAAGGCGCTCTTCGCGGCCGCGGCCGGGGCGTGCTGCGGCGCGGTCTGCCGGGGGGCGGTCAGGACGGCCGCCATCAGCGGGGCGAGCAGCAGGCTCACCGCGTACGCCCAGAAGGGCGCGCGCCAGCCGGCCGAGCCGATGGCCCCGCCGATCGCGAAGAAGGCGGTGGCGGAGAGCGCGCTGCAGATGGCCTGCAGGGCGAGGTAGCGCTCGCGCTGCTTGCCGGAGTAGTAGTCGCCGATCAGGGTGGTGCAGCAGGTCATGATGACGGCTTCGACGACGCCGAGCACCGCCCGGCTGGCGACGATGGCGCCGAGGGAGTCCAGCCAGAGCGGGGCGGTGCCGATCGGCGCGTAGAGCACCGAGGCGCCGACCAGCAGGCGCTTGCGGCCGAACCGGTCGACCAGCGCGCCGGCGAAGGGCGCGAGCAGGGCGAGGGCCAGTGCGGGGATGCTGAGGGCGAGCAGGGCCAGCGCCTCGGCGCCGGCGGTGCTCCCGAAGTGGTCCTGCATCTTCGGGACGACGGGGGCGATCAGCACGGCCCCCAGGATCGGCAGACAGCTGCCGGCCATCAGGAGGGTGGCCTGGAAGCGGGGCGCGGGGGAAGTCGCCGAGGGGGCCGCGGGGGTGGGCGGGGCCGCGCGGTCGACCGGCGCGGTCGTGGGTGAGGACACGGTGTGAGTCTCCGTCAATGGGCGGTGATCGTAGCGAGATGTATACACATAACCCACTGGTCATACCAATGTGGTGTCAGGTGGTGAACAACCGGGACACGTTGGCCGGACTCCTGCCGGGCCTCACCGGACACCCACGGCGGCCGGTCGGAGCATCCGACCGGCCGCCGCACTCGCCACACCTCCCGGGAAGGGGCTACCGAAGTCGGCCCGCCAGGGCGGCGAACCGCGCCGCCGAGGTGCCCAGCCCCGTCGGGCCGCCGAACGACAGCTCCCCGGGCTCCGGCAGGCCCTGGTGGCCGAGCGCCGCCTCCTGGTAGCGGAAGCACTCCCGGTGCCAGTTGAGGATGCCGGCCAGCCAGTCCCGCAGCTCCTGCACGTACCCGTCCAGGATCGCCCTGGCCTCCGCACCGAGCTCGAAGTCGTCGTACAGCACCGGCAGTTCATGGGCGATGACATGCTGGAACTGCCGCATCCGGGAGTTCATCAGGTCGTCGACGATGCTCAGCGCGGTCGGGTAGTCGCAGTCGAAGAAGTTCTGCACCACGAGGACGGCGTTGTGCACCTCGCCCTCGTACTCGACCTCCTTCTGGTACGAGAAGACGTCGTTGATCAGGCAGGCGTAGTCCGCCGCGGAGTTCTCCAGCGAGCGCATCGGGCCGCTGCGGTAGATCTCCGGCGGCACCTGCCGGCCGTGTGCGAGCCGGCACAGACTCATCGTCAGGTCCGAGCCGAAGGTCATCCGCCGCATCTCGATGTAGTCCACCGGGTCCGGGATCCGGTTCTGCGCCTGGTTGGCCAGCTCCCAGAGCCAACTGGCCGTCATGTCCTCGACGGCGGTGCGGAAGCTCGCCCGCGCTTCGGGGGCCATCGGGCCGGCCGTCCTGGTCCACAGGTCCGCCAGGCCGCGTTCCAGCCCGGTCGCCGGTGCGGGGGCGGTGGCGCCGTCCAGCGGCATGAACAGCGAGAGCCGCTCGTTGCAGGCCCTGGCGCCCGCGAGGTCCCGGGTGCGGCCGTACACCACCGGGTAGTAGTCGTCGCCGTAGGTGCCCCAGGCCAGCCAGGCCGAGGTGAGGTCGAGCTCCTCCAGCGAGGCCTCCGGGTGGATGCCCGCCGAGCAGAGCGGCAGGTCGATGTCGGCGCACCGCTTCGCGTCCCAGACGTGCGAGCCGGGGATGCCGGGCTGCGGCTGGAGCATGCCCATCTCGCGGCACCAGTCGACGGTGTTGCGGCGCGAGGCGTCCAGGTGCGGGCTGAGCCGCAGCGGGAACGGCATCCGGAAATCGGGCAGCACGGACGGCCCGACCGGCTGGAACGGTACGTGCGAGAAGCTGCGCGCCCGGCCGGGGCCGATCATCGCGCCGAGCCTGCCGAGGTCCAGCGCGGACGTCCCGAGCGAGCCGGCGCCCCACGGCGACCAGGGGGCGGCCGCCGGGCCGGCGCCGCCGCCGTTCATGTACCGGCTGGAGCGCATGTGCCACTCGTGTCCGCCGGACTGCCAGTCCTGCAGCCCCTTGACGTAGGCCAGCACCTGGGCGCAGGCCTGCGGGTCCAGGCCGTGCTCGGCGAACAGCGGGGCCAGTTCGGTCAGCGTGGTGTTCTCGAACTGGTGCAGCCGCGAGGTCAGCAGGTCGTTGACGGCGTCGGCGGCCTCCTGGGTGGTGCAGCCGAGGAACCGCTCCAGGACGAGCACGCCGTTGCTCAGCTCGCCCTCCTCCTCGGTCTCCCGCTGGTAGGAGAACAGGTCGTTGCGCAGGTGGACGCCGTCCGAGAAGGTGTCCTTGAGGACCCGCATCGGCCGCGAGGCGGCGATCACGGCGGGGATCTCCGCGCCCACGGCGTGCTCGATCAGGCCGGCCGACCAGGGCGCGCCGCCGACCTTGCGGCGCATCTCGATGTACTCGACCGGGTTGGGCGTCCGGCCGGCGTTGATGTTGGAGAGCTCCCAGAGCGACTCGTTGAGCAGGTGCTCGGTGCTGACGGCGAA
Organism: Kitasatospora sp. NPDC057223; assembly: GCF_042669755.1. Classification (NCBI taxonomy): domain Bacteria; kingdom Bacillati; phylum Actinomycetota; class Actinomycetes; order Kitasatosporales; family Streptomycetaceae; genus Kitasatospora; species Kitasatospora sp. NPDC057223. The sequence goes on from NZ_JBHUWW010000025.1 coordinate 3,289, forward strand.
GCGGGCCCGCCAGTCGGCGGACATGCTCGGCACGGTGCGGGCCCAGAGGTCCGCCAGGCCGGCCTCGACCGGGTTGACCGGCTCGGGGATCTCGGCGTCGAGGTCCAGCGGCATGAAGGCCGGCAGCCGGTCCAGGTAGGCCTTGCCGCCCTCACGGTCCTGGGTTCGTTTGAAGATCTCCAGGAAGTGGTCGTCGAAGAAGAACACCCACACGTACCAGTCGGTCACCAGGGCGAGTTCGGCGGCCGAGGCGTCGGGGTGGGTGTAGGCGCAGAGCAGCGCGTAGTCGTGCGAGTCGAGGTCGTGCTCCTCCCAGATCCCGGAGCCCTCCACCATGCCCATCGAGCGGGCCCAGGCCTTGGTGTGCGTCCGGGCCTGTTCGAGGTGGGGGTTGAGCCGGGCTGGGTGCGGCAGGTAGAAGTCGGGCAGCTGGAAGGGCTGCGCCTTCTCGGAGGGGCTGGTGCCGGAGGGACTCGTGGCCTGGTTCATGGGGTGCCGTTTCTGATGCCGTGTCATCCGTTCGGCTCAGCATTACCCGGGCTCCCGGAGCCGTATCCGGTAACCAAAACAGTCATATGAGCGGATAACAGTGGGGCCCCGTCGGCAACGGGGCCCCACCAGGAACAACGGCTCCGATCAGTACGGGCGCACCAGGAAGTGGGCCGCGCCGGGGATGCCGACCTTCAGCAGCTCGTCCTCCTCGGGCGTGGTCGCGGTCCCGGTCTCCTGCTTCAGGATGGCCCGCGACAGGCTCTGCACCCACATCGCGCGCGGGCGCCGTCGGGCCTCCCAGGCGGCGAGGGCCCCGGCCGGGCCGCCGTCCGCGTCCAGGTCCGCCGCGTCCAGGCTCTCGGCCAGCACCAGCGCGTCCTCGACGGCCATCGCCGCGCCCTGGGCCAGGTGCGGCGTGCTCGCGTGCGCGGCGTCACCGGCCAGCACCACCCGGCCGACGTGCCAGGCGTCCTCGACGGTGACCTGGGAGATCCGCGAGTAGACCACCGCGGCCGGGTCGGTGACGTGGGTCAGCGCCTCGGCCACCGGGCCGGAGAAGGAGGCAAGCCGCTCGGCGAGCTGCTCGTGGGCCCGCGCCGGGTCCGGCCGGAAGTCCTCGGCCTCGGCGAACACCGCGCCCAGGTACATCAGTTCGTCGGTGATCGGGGTCAGCAGCGCCTTGGCGTTCTGGTTGCCCGCGCTCATCACCACACTCTGCACCGCGGGGTCGCGCGGCACGGTGACCCGCCAGTTCGCGAAGCCGGTGTACTCGGGCTCGAAGCGGTCCCCGTACAGGTGCTTGCGCAGCGGCGAGCCGATGCCGTCGAAGCCGACCACCAGGTCCCAGCGGCCGGTGCTGCCGTCGGAGAGGGTGACGTCCACGCCCTCGCCGTCGTCGGCCAGGGCGGTGATGGTGGTGGCGAAGCGGATCCGGGCGCCCGCCTCGGTCGCGGCCCGGCCGAGCACCTTGGCCAGCGCCGGCCGCGGGATGCCGTTGTTCGACGGCGCGTCGGCCATCCGGGGCTGCGGGATCTTGGCCAGGGTGGCGCCGGTGGGGTCGCAGATGGTGAGCACCTCCCACTCGAAGCCCGCCTCCAGGCACTGCTCCAGCACGCCGATCTCGCGCATCACGTGCAGTGCGTTCGAGGGCTGGATGATGCCGACGCCGAGGGCGTCCAGCTCGTCGCGCAGCTCGGCGACGTCGACCTGGTGGCCGCGCCGGGCCAGCGCGGTGGCCAGGGTCAGGCCGCCGATGCCGCCGCCGTGGATCAGGACGCGCAGGGGTGAGGACATGACGAGCTCTCCAAAAGGGGTTGGTTCAGCCGACCGGGGCGGCCAGCGGTGCGGGCATGGTCATCAGGTGGTCGACCAGGGCGAGCAGCAGGTCGCGGCAGAAGGCGCGCTCGCGCACGTCCCCCAGCAGCATCGGCACCTGCGGGTCGAGGTCGAGGGCGCCCCTGATCTCCTCCGCCGTACGGCTGTTGCGGCCGTGGAAACAGTTGATCGCGACCACGAAGGGGATGCCGCGGCTCTCGAAGAAGTCGATCGACGCGAAGCTGCTCTCGACCCGGCGGGTGTCGACGATGACGACGCCGCCGAGCGCGCCGTTGACCAGGTCGTTCCACATGAACCAGAAGCGTTCCTGGCCGGGCGTGCCGAAGAGGTACACCACCAGTTCGGGGCTGACCGTGATCCGGCCGAAGTCCAGGGCGACGGTGGTGGTGGTCTTGTTGTCGACGCCGCTCAGGTCGTCGACGCCGATGCTGGCCTTGGTCAGGTACTCCTCGGTGCGCAGCGGCGCGACCTCGCTGACGGACCCGACCAGGGTGGTCTTGCCGACGCCGAAGCCGCCCGCGATGAGGATCTTGACGGCGGCGGGGGCCGTCTGGCCGGTCGTTCCGAATGTCATGGTGTTCACAGTCTCCGGAGTCCTTCGCGAACGGCCCGCAGCAGGCCGAGGTCCACCCCGCCGCCGGCGACGGCCACCGAGAGCGGTGCCCGGGCCAGCAGCAGGCCCTGGGCGATCAGGTCGCCCAGCAGGATCTTGGTCACCGAGACCGGCAGGTTGAGGTCGGCGGCCACCTCGGCCACGGCGGCCGGGCGCCGGCAGCGGTCCAGGATGATCCGGTGTTCGGGCTGGAGCCCGCGCGGGGCCCGCGCGGTCCGGTCGGGACCGGCCCGGCCGAACTCGGCGCGCCGGCCGTCCTGGACGGTCGTCAGCACGGTGATGAGGGTGAGGTCGTCGCGCTCCGGGGCCGTCCGGCCCCGGGTGATCGTGTACGGGCGCACCATCGTGCCCGACATGTCGTCGTCGTCCTCCTCCTCGTCACTCCAGTGCGGCCTCACCCTCGTCCACCCCTGGCGCCGAACGCGTCGAAGTCACTGGAGCGGGTGGGGGTGGCGAGCTTCTGGCCGACCTGCTGGACGAGGGTGTGCATGGCCATCGACATCACCTCGGCGTCGACGTCCTGGGAGGCCAGCACCGCGAGGTGGGTGCCCTGTCCGGCCGCGATGATGAACAGCCAGAGGTCGGCGAGTTCGACGATCACCTGGTGCACCTGGCCGCCGTTGAACAACTGCCCGACGCCGCGGGCGAGGCTCTGCTGCCCGGTCGCGACGGCGGCCAGGCGCTCGGCGTCGGACCGGTCGATGCTCCGGGAGTGGCTGACGACCAGGCCGTCGTCGGAGAGCAGAACGGCGTGCCTGGTGCCGGCCACCGAGTCGACGAGTCCGTCCAGCAGCCAGTCCAGGTCCTGGTGGGTGGCGATGGTGCGCGTCATGTCCGGTCTTCCGTCCTAGGGGAGTGGGGATCCGCATGGGGCCCGTCCCAGGGGGAGGGGTCCTGCGCGGGCAGAGTGGGGTTCTGCAGGTGGCCGGTGTCCGGCTCACCGTGGCCGCGGGCGGCCCGGGACTGTCGCTGGAAGGCGCCGATGGCGGCTCCGGAGCGGCGCGGGGCCGGCCGGCGGAACAGGGCCTCGGTCTGCTGCTGGTCCTGCGCGGGCTGCTCCTGGCCGGGCGGCGGCAGTCGCAGTTCGGCGGCCAGGTTGGCCTGGCGGACGCGGCGCGGCAGCGGCTGGCCGTCGTCCACCAGGGCGTCGCCCGCCGGTGCGGCGCCGGGGCGGCCCTGGCCGTACGGGCCCTGGGCGGGGGACGCTCCCCAGGGCGGGCCGGAGGACGGCCGCTCGGACCGGACGGGGGCCTGCTCGGCGTAGGGCCCGGCCGACGGGTGCCGGCCGCCGCCCTGGTGGTCGAACGCCGGGCTTTCATGCCGCTCGTAGCCGCCGCCCTGGTAGCCGCCGGAGGCCTGCGGGGCCCCGGCGAACTGCGCGGCGGTGAACTCGGCGTCGGCGAACTCCGCCTCGGCGTAGGTGGGTTCGGCGAACCCGGGGGCCCGGTGGTCCGGTTCGGGGAACTCGGCGACCGGGTAGTCGGTGCCCGCGAAGGGGGCGCCGGCGTACTCGGGCAGTGCCACCACGTTCGCCACCGGCTCGGGCAGCGCGGCCGGCACGCCGGTCAGGGCGCGGCCCCGCGAGCGGGTGGGCAGCGGGATCGGCTCGACCGGTGCCACGGCGTCGTAGCCCGGATCCCCGTCGGCGACCAGCTCGGCGGGGACGAGCACGACGGCCCTGGTCCCGCCGAACGCGGACGGGCGGAACTCCACCTTCAGGCCGGCGTTGGCCGCCAGCCGGGCGATCACGTAGAAGCCCAGGCGGATGTCGTCGGCCTTGGCCAGCACGTCCATCCGGGGCGGGCGGCTCATCAGCTCGTTGGCCGCGGCGAACTGCTCCGGGTCCATGCCGAGGCCGCGGTCCTCGATCTCGATGGCCAGGCCCCGGCCGACGATGGCGGCCCGCACCTCGACCGGCGTGGGCGGCCGGGAGAAGGTGGCCGCGTTCTCCATCAGCTCGGCGAGCACGTGCGCGACCGGGCCGACCGCGCGCTCGGAGAGCCACGGGCTCCCCTCGACGTCCAGCATGATGCGCCGGTAGTCCTGCACCTCGCCCTGCGCGGAGCGCAGCACGTCGAGCAGCGGGACGGGCTTGCGCCAGCGGCGCTGCGGCTGGCCGCCGGCGAGGATCACCAGGTTCTCCTCGTACCGGCGCAGGCGGGCCGTGAGGTGGTCGAGGTCGAACAGCCCCTCCAGCACCTCCGGGTCCTCGTGGCGGCGCTCCAGCTCGTCCAGCTTCTTGAGCTGGAGGCCGATCAGCAGCTGGGTGCGGCGGGCGATGCGCTGCAGCAGCCGCTCGAAGCCCCGGTACTGGTCGGCCTGCCGGACGGCGGTCTCCAGCGCGCTGGTGCGGGCGAGGTTGAGCGCGTGGCCGAGCTGGCCCAGCTCGTCGCCGGAGCCGCCCTGCGGGTCACCGCCGATGGCCGCGGTCTCGGCCTCGACGTCGACCTGCTCGCCGCGGCCGAGGCGCTCCACCACCTCGGGCAGGGTGCGCTCCAACTCCTCGGCCTGGCCCTGCAGTGCGAGGATCCGCCGGCGCAGCGAGCGGGTGAGGCGCCAGGTGGTCAGGATGACCGCGACGACCGCGAAGAGGCCGATGGCGCTGGTCAGGGCGACCTTGATGAGCAGCGCGATGATGGTCGACTTGCCGACCTCCACCACGCCCGCCGTCCGGGTCTCCATCAGCCGCATGAGCTGCGGGTTGACCTGGTCGACGGCCTGGCGCCACTGGTCCTGGAGCTGCGGCAGCCTGACGTTGCCGGCGCCGTCGCTCGCGGTGGGGCGGGTCAGGGCCTGCTCGACGGTGGCCTTGGACTGCCAGGCGTCGCTGTTGATCACGGCCTGGTAGGCCGGTGCCTCGGCCGCCGGCAGGTAGGGGCCGACCTTGGTGCCGTAGAGGAACGCCTGGTTGCCGATGGACTGTTGGACCAGCTGGAGGTCCTGCATGCTCAGCTTGCCGCTGGGCCAGCCGCGGGCGAGCACGGCGTCCTCGCGGGCGAGCATCTCCTTCGCCCAGAACGCGTCGACCAGGACGCGGGAGATGTACGTCATCTCGCCGTTGTCCACGTGGCTGAGCGCGGTGAACAGCGTGAGGTCCACCGAGATGAGGTCGGTGTAGTAGGTGTACACGGCCTGCTGGTCGGCCGCACCGCGGTCCACGGCGGAGCGCTGCTCGGGCAGCTGCGTCATCGCCTGGCGGGCCTGGAAGACCGCGGTGCGCACCTCGGCGGGAGCGTCGGCGGCGACGTCCTCGGACAGGACCTGGAAGGTCCGCACGGCTTCGTCGGTCTTCTGCCGCTGGGCGCGCAGGGCGGTGGCCGCGGCGGCCGGGTTGGCGAGCGCCTCGGCGCTGAGCCGGCGCTCCTCCTGCAGGTTGTAGTAGACGATGTTGGACGGCTGGCCGGCCTTCTGGGCCAGCAACCCCTGGCCCGCCTGCTTCTGGAAGTCGAAGACGGTCTGGCCGCTGGTCACCGCCCAGAGTGCGGCGAGCGCGATGCCCGGTACCACTGCGAGGACGAGGAGCGCCGTTCGCAGGGACAGGCGTGGGGCCTTCTGACTGGATCTGCCGCTTCTGGGACGCGGCGGCTTGGCGGCCGCCCCCTGACCAGGTGAAGCGGTCCGCCGGTACGCACGCGCGCGCAGAGCATTCTCCTCGGGGGTGCCGGCGGCCCGTCGGGGCCGGCCGTCTGGAGTATGACTTTTGACGGGTCGATACTAGTCATACTGTGTTACAGGAGTGAAAGCGCGCCCGCCCTATGGACGCTGAGGGAAGAACGTTCCTGGTGGTGTCCACGGTTCGTGCACGCCTTCCGGCCGGTCCGCCGCGGCTTGTCACGGCCCGTGGACACGGCCGTGACGCCGCACGAGGTGTGGAGGCGTCAGTTTTCAGCCGGTGAACGGAATTGGACCCCTGGGTGGACGTCGGGTGCCGCGCCCGGCCGGGCGGACCTCACCCCGCCGACGGGCCGGCCAGGCGTTCCACCGCCACCATCGCCGCGTCGTCGTCCAGCCGGCCGCCGGCATGGGCGAGCAGGTCACGGCGCAGGTGCTGGAGCAGCGCGGCCGGCGGCTCGCCCGTCCACGCGGTGATCCGCTCGGCGAGCGGATAGAACTCGCGGCGCCCGTCCCGGGCCTCGATCACGCCGTCGGTGTAGACCAGCAGCCGGTCGCCCGGCAGGAACGGAAAGGTCTCCACCCGGTACTCGGCCGGCACCAGGTCGCCGAGGCCCAGCGGCGGCGCCGGCTGCCGGGCGGCCAGCGCGGTCACGGTGCCCTCGTGCAGCAGCAGGGGCGGCGGATGGCCGCAGTCGACCATGCTGACGACCGCGCCCTCGTCCGGGACGTCGAGGATGACCGCGGTGATGAAGGACTCGCCCGGGTCGTCCCCCTCGGTGGGCTGGGCGAGGTCCCAGCAGACGCTGCCGTCCAGGTAACGGGCCAGCTCGGGCAGGGTGGCGTGCAGATGGGCCGCCGCCCGGAACGCACCGAGCAGCAGCGCGGCGTCGCCCAGCGAGGCCAGCCCCTTGCCCCGGACGTCGCCGACCAGCAGCCGCGTCCCGGTGGCCGTCCGGGCGAGTGCGTAGAGGTCGCCGCCGACCTGGGCCTCCGCCTCGGCCGCCAGGTAGCTGGAGGCGAGCCGCAGCGGTCCGCTCCGGGCGGGCAGCGGGCGCAGCAGTACACGCTGGGCGGCCTCGGACACCGAGCGGACCTGCTCCAGCTCCTGCTCGTGCCGGTCGCGCAGCGCGCGCAGGCCGACCACGAGGGCCGAGACCAGGGTGAGGGCGGCGATCTGCGCGAGATGGTTGGGCGTGGTGAGCCCGTCGCGGAGCAGGCCGATCACCACCTGCGCGCCGATGGCGAGCAGTCCGACGACGGCGGTCGCCCGGGCGTGCGCGAAGGAGGCCGTGACGGCCGGCGCCACGATCAGCAGCGGCCCGAGGTGGATCTGCGGCGGAGCGAGGACGTCGACGACGGTGATGGCCACGATCAGCAGCAGCGGGACCAGGTGCAGTGCGCGGCCGGGCCGCCACCACCCGCGTAGGCCCGGAGGGCTCTGCTGAAGGGGCACCCCTCCTCTGTACACCGCGTCCGGGCGCCGCGCCACGCAGGTGCGCCCGGGTCAGTCCGCCGCGCCGTACCGGGCCAGGTAGCCGGCGAACCGCTCTACGTCCTGGTCGTCCCAATCGGTGAAGCGGTCGGCGAAGGACCGGCGCCGCTGTTCGGCGGCCTCGTGCAGCAGGGCCAGGCCGGCGTCGGTCGGGCGCAGGATCTGGCCGCGCTGGTCCTCGGGGTCGGTCTCGCGGACGAGCAGGCCGAGCTTCTCCAGCGCGCCGACCTGACGGCTCACCGTGGACTTGTCGAGCATGAAGTAGGAGGCGACGTCGGCGGCCCGGCAGCCGCCCCGCTCGTTCATCAGGTCCAGGATGCTGTACGTGACGAGGGAGAGGTCGGGGTGCAGCTGGGAGGCCTTGTGCCGGGCCCGGCGGGCGAAAGCGGTCAGCTCGCGCTGGATCGTGTCGATCGACGTCTCTCGGCCGGACATGGCCACCTCCTCGGGGAATCCGTTGCACAGTACAACGTGGGTGGGGGTTCTGCCTGCTCACAGGCCTGTGGCGGCGGGTGCGCGGCCGGTTCCTCAGGTCGCCGGCCGCCAGGCGCGGGCCGCGGCGATCCGGCGGACGGCGCTCGGGTGGGTGGCGAACAGCAGCTCCAGCACCCTCGGCGGGTCGACGTCCGACACGTTCGCCACCGCCAGCCTGCGCTGCATGGCGATGAACTGCTCCGCGTCCCCGGTGAGCTCCAGCGCATGGCGGTCCGCCCGCGCCTCGACCCGGCGGCTGACCGCACACTGCGGCGGGCCCGCCAGCGCACCGGTCAGCGCCGCGCAGGCCGCCAGCAGCGGCAGCGAGCGCGGATCCGCCATGGACTGCGCACCGGCCGCCGACAGCAGCGGGCCCCAGCCGGTGAGCAGGCCCAGCAGGCCCACCGCCCCGGCCGCGCCCACCGCCCCGAGCGCCGTCCCGGTCGCCACGTCCCGGTTCCTGACGTGGCCGAGCTCGTGCGCCACCACCAGCTCCACCTCGCGCGGCTCGGCCGTGCTCAGCAGCGTGTCGTACGCGACGATCCGGCGGGTGGCGCCCAGGCCCGAGACGTAGGCGTTGAGCGCGGTCGTCCGCCGGGAGGCGTCCGCCACCAGGACGTCCCGCACGGCCACGCCGTCCCGCTCCGCGAGCGCCAGCAGCGCCGAGCGCAGCGGCCCCGCCGGCATCGGCGTGAACCGGTTGAAGACCGGCTCCACCACCAGCGGGTACAGGAAGGACAGCGCGACGGTCAGCACCGCGGCCCCGGCCGCCGCCGGCAGCCACCAGCCGTCCGGCGACCGGTCGGTCAACGCGTACAGCCCCAGCACCACCGGCAGGGCCAGGGCCAGGGTGAGCGCCAGCGAGCGCAGCGCGTCCGCCACCCAGCCGCCCCAGCCCTGGGTGACCAGCCCGTACCCGTGGCGCAGCACCCTGATCCGCGCCGAGAACGGCAGCCTGACGGCCTCGCCGAGCAGCACCAAGGCGGCCGTGCCGGCCAGTACCTCGGCCGTCCGCCCGCCGCCGAACAGCCCGCCCGCCGCCGTCACCAGCCCCGCGCCGGCGGGGGTGAACCCGAGCAGCAGGGACAGTCCGAGCCCCGCCAGCCGCCCGCCCAGTGCCCACGGGGACTGCGCCCGGCGCAGCGCCCGGCCCCTGGCCCGCTCGGCCGGGGTGAAGTCCTCCGCGCTCATCGCGCTCCCCTGTCCCCTTGGTCGTGGCGGCACCCGCCGGTCACCAGGATCCCACCGGGCCGCCCCCGGCCGTATCCCGCCGACCGGCGGGTGTGGAGACGGTGAGGAGGGCGGACGGCCGGGTGGCGTATTCTGTGCGCGCTCTTGTCAATCTCGGGGGGACTCCCACATGCGCCGCGTCGCGCCCGTGCTCGCTCTGCTGCTCACCGTCGCCCCGGTGGCGGCCTGCGGCCCCGACGACCCGCCCCGGGGCAGGAACACCGGCCGGGGTGCGCAGCCGGCCCCGACCGCGGCCTCCAGCGCGGCGGCCTCCCCGACGGCCGCGCCGCGCCCCGACGGCGCCGTCACGGTGGCCTTCGCCGGCGACGTCCACTTCGAGGGCCGGACCGAGGGCAGGCTCGCCGTCACCCCGCCCGAGCAGGCGCTCGGCCCGATCTCCGCGGCGCTCTCCGACGCCGACCTCGCCGTGCTCAACCTGGAGACCGCGATCACCGGCCGCGGCGCCCCCGAGCCGAAGACCTACACCTTCCGCACCTCGCCCAAGGCCCTGGACGTCCTCAAGGACTCCGGCGTGGACGTCGTCTCGCTGGCCAACAACCACGCGGTGGACTTCGGTGCGGACGGCCTGACGGACACCCTCGCCGCGAAGGCCGCCTCTCCCGTCCCGGTGGTCGGCCTCGGCCGCAACGCCAAGGAGGCGTACGCCCCGTTCGTGACGACCGTGCGCGGTGTGAAGCTCGCGGTGCTGGCGGCAAGCCAGGTCGAGGACCTCACCAACCAGAAGTGGCGGGCCGGCGCCACCAAGCCGGGCATCGCCTCGGCGCTGGATGTCCCGGCGCTGCTGAAAGCCGTCCAGGACGCCAAGAAGCAGGCGCCGGTAGTGATCGTCTACCTGCACTGGGGCGACGAGGGCAAGGCCTGCCCGACGGCGGCGCAGACCACCCTGGCGAAGAAGCTGGCCACCGCCGGCGTGACCGCCGTTGTCGGCACCCACGCCCACACCATGGTCGGCTCCGGCATGCTCGGCAAGACCTACGTCGGCTACGGCTTCGGCAACTTCCTCTGGTACGGGACGTCCAACTACCCGTTCTCCAACGAGACCGGCGTCACCACGCTCACCCTGACCGCCGGCGGCAAGGTCACCGGCGAGGAGTTCACCCCGGCGCTGGTCGACGACCAGGGAGTGCCGCAGCCGCAGACCGGCGCCGCCGCCGAGGCCGCCCTCAAGCGCCGCGACGGCCTGCGGGGCTGCGCCGGCCTCGCGCCCGCGCCGGCCGCCGCCTCGTCCGCCGCCGTCCCGTCCGCCGCGGCGTCCACGACGGCGGGCTGAGCAGCCGGACCGCCGGGCCCGCGCGGGCCGGTCAGACGCCGGGCGTCGAACGGGCCAGGGCCAGGGCGAGTTGCTCGTCGAGCGCGGCGTCGACCAGGGCGGGGTCGATCGGCCCGCGCGCCAGCAGGGCGCGGTAGTAGAGCGGGGCGAGCAGGGCGTCGAGCAGGGCCGACGCCTCGGCGGCCCCGGCCCCGGCCCCGTCCTGACCCCCGGCCCCGGGCACCAGGCCGGCCAGGCACTGGCGGACCCGCTCGGTGTCGCGCGCGGTCAGCTCGCCGAGGAAGCCGGTGTGCAGCAGGTCGAAGGTGCGCCGGTCGAGCTGGGCGTGGCCGAGCAGGGCCTGCAGCACCCGGCCGGCCGGCGCCGTGCCGAGGAAGAGGGCGAAGCGGTGCAGGTAACCGCGCAGCTCCGCGACCGTGTACGAGGCGCCCGGTGCGGGCTCCGGCCAGGCGAGCGCGTCCTCCGCGTCCAGGACGAGGTTGTCGTACAGGATGTCGACCTTGGACTTCCACCAGCGGTAGATCGTCTGCTTGGCGACCCCGGCCCGCGCGGCGATCCCCTCGATGGTGAGGCCGTCGAAACCGCGTTCCACCAGCAGGTCGTCGGCGGCGTTCAGGACCGCCAGGCGAGCGTTCTCGTTGCGGCGCTTCGCCGGAGCGGGCTGCTCTGCGACTGTCGGGCCGACCGGCCGGGTGGCGGCGATGGCGCTGGCGTCCTTCCGTGCTGCTGCGGGCTGGTGGTGCTGCGGCCGGTCTCGGCCGGATCTTCATCCTCTCACGGCGGGTCGGACCGGCCCCGGGCCGGGCGGGGCCCCACCGGGCGCGCTCATCGACCGCCCGGCGTGCCGCGGCGCAGGGTGAGCGCGACGGCCAGGGCGAGTGCGGCGACCAGGGCGCTGAACGTCACCCCGGCCGTCCGCAGGCCGCTGAGCTGGATCAGCACACCGACCCCGATCACCGGGACGGAGAGCATCGCGTAGAGGATCGCGAAGAAGGTGGAGACCACCTCGCCCCGGCGCTGCGGAGGCGTACCCGCGTTGATCACGCCGAGACCGTTGCCGACGGCGATGCCGGTGGCCAGGCCGTTCGCGGCGGCGCCCGCGAGCAGCGCGGCCAGGCTCTCGCCGAGCAGGGCGACGGCGACGAGCGTCGCCGCCAGCACCAGGCCCGCGCAGGCGACGGGCAGCGCCCTGGCCGAGGGCAGCGTCCGGGCGGCGAACTGGCCGAGAGCGGTACAGGCGAAGGCGAGGAAGACCACCAGGCCGGTCAGCGCCGGATCCTCGAAGTGCAGCACCCGGGCCAGGAAGAGGCCGGTGACGGCGGTCAGGACACCGAGGACCGCGAAGCCGGACCCGGCCGTCAGGGCGGCCCGCAGAAAGGCCGGCCGGATCGCCGACGGCACCCGCAGCGCCTGCGGCCGCAGCCGGAACCCGGCCGGCGCCGGGCCGGTCTCCGGCAGCAGGGTCAGCCCCGCCGCCGCGATGGCCACCAGGCCCAGGGTGACCAGCCAGGGCAGCCGCAGCGGAGCGCCCGCCCACTGGGCGAGCAGGCCGGACATCAGGGTGCCGCAGGCCAGCCCGCCCATGTTCGCCGCGATGGCGAGGCTCTGGGCGCGCGCCTTCCGCTCGGGGGCCGCCAGGTCGAGCAGGGCGGCGGTGGCACTGCCGGTGATCAGGGCGGCGGACAGGCCGGACAGTACCCGGGCGGTGAGCATCCAGGCCAGCCCGTCGGCGGCCAGGAACAGGCCGGCGCCCCCGGCGGCGAGCAGCAGGGCGAGCGCGATCACCGGCCGGCGGCCGATCTCGTCGGAGAGCCGGCCGAGGACCAGCAGGCCGGCGACCACCCCGAGGGCGTAGACCGCGAAGACCACCGTGACCATCAGTGCCGAGAAGCCGAAGTCGTGCTGGTAGAGGGGGTACAGCGGGGTGGGGACGGTGGTGCCCACCATGGTCGCCCAGAAGGCGTAGGCGACCAGGGCCGAGGCGGTGCCCGGCGAGCGGGCCGGGCGTGATGATGTCCCCGGCGTGCGGGCGGGGGCGGGCGTGGTCATACGTGGCACTCCTCGGACTGGACGCGACGTTGCGTCCCGAACGTAACAGTGGACGCAACGTTGCGTCCAGCTTCACCCGTCCGCCTTCCGGTGCCGCCGGTCTGTGGTGTGCTGGAAGCCGGAAGGCCCGCCGCACACCATCGGAGGCACGCCGTGCACCGCCGTCCCGTCGCCGCCGCCCTGCTGGTTCTCGCCCTCGGCCCGGTGGCGGCCGGCTGTTCCTCCTCCACCACCACCGCCTCCACCCCTTCGACCTCCGCCCCGGGTGCGGTCGCGGTGCGCGCCACCGTCGCCGACGGCCTCGACACCCCCTGGGGAGTCGCCGTCCTGCCCGGCGGCGACCTGCTCGCCGGCTCGCGCGACACCGGCCGGATCACCCGGATCGCCGCCGACGGCGGGGCGAAGACCGACCTCGGCGCCGTACCCGGCGTGGCCCCCGCCGGAGAGGGCGGACTGCTCGGCCTCGCCCTCTCGCCGGGATTCGCCACCGACCACCTCGTGTACGCCTACCTCACGGCCGCCGACGACAACCGGATCGTCCGCCTGCCGTACGACCCGCAAGCGCCGGCCGGGGGCCAACTCGGAACTCCGCAAACGGTTCTGACGGGCATTCCGAAGGGCTCCAACCACAACGGCGGGCGGATCGCCTTCGGCCCCGACGGCATGCTCTACGCGGGCACCGGCGAGAGCGGGCGCACCGCCCTCGCCCAGGACCTCGGCTCGCTCGGCGGCAAGATCCTGCGGATGACCCCGGACGGCGCGCCGGCCCCCGGCAACCCCTTCCCCGGATCGGTCGTCCTCTCCTACGGCCACCGCAACGTCCAGGGGCTCGCCTGGGACGCCCAAGGGCGGCTCTGGGCTTCGGAGTTCGGCCAGAACACCTGGGACGAACTCAACCTCGTCCAACCCGGCGGCAACTACGGCTGGCCCGCCGTCGAGGGCATCGCCCACCGGGTCGGCTACCTCGACCCCGCCGCGACCTGGCACACCGCCGAGGCCTCCCCGAGCGGCATCGCCTTCGCCGACGGCTCCATCTGGATGGCCGCCCTGCGCGGCACCCGGCTCTGGCAGATCCCGGTCGGCGCGACCGGCGCCGCCGGCCCGCCGCAGGCCCACCTCGACGGCACCTACGGGCGGCTGCGCACCGTCGTCACCGACCACGACGGCACCCTGCTGCTCAGCACCAGCAACACCGACGGCCGGGGCGAGCCCCGCCCCGGCGACGACCGGATCCTGCGGCTCGCCGTCGGCGGCGCTGAGAGCCCGTCACCCTCCGGCTGACCAGGCAGGGGCCCGCCCGCCCGGGTTGTCAGTGCGGCCCGTTACGTTCCTCCCATCGCAGACCGATCAGCTGGGAGGAGCGCGGCCGTGGCATGGGTTCAAGCGGGGGTGGGCGGCTATGAAGTCGCGCTGGACGACGACGGGAAGGTGATCTGCCGCAACGCGGCGGGGCGCCTGCTGAAGACCGTCCCGGCGAAACTGGCCGACGACCCGGCGGTCGCCGGGCTCCACCGGCTCACCGAGTGGCTGAGCGCGCACCGCCGACGCTGCCTGGAGGACGTCGAGCGGTGGATGGTCCGCTCGCTGCCGGTGCCCGCCGCCGTCATCACCGCGGTCTGGGCCGACGAGGCCTGGCAGGACGTCCTGCGCGACCTGGTGGTCACGGGGGAGGACGGCGCCGTCGCCGGGTTCCTGCGCGGCGCCGACGCCGAGCGCGGCCTCGGCCTGGTCGACCTGGACGGCGACACCGTCCGCCTCACCGCCGCGGCGGTCCGCATCCCGCACCCGGTCCTCCTCGAAGACCTCGACGAGCTGCGGGAGTTCGCCGTCGAGCTCGGCGTCTCCCAGCAGGTCCAGCAGCTCTACCGCGAGGTGTGGCACCGCCCGGCCGGCCAGGACGCCACCGCCACCGACGTCGACACCTACGCCGGCGGACGCTACAAGGCGCTGCGCGAGCTGCTCGGCCGCTGCGCCCGGCTCGGCTACCGGGTGCGCGGCGGCTACGCCGTCGTCCCGGTCGTCGAGGCCGGCGTCACGGTGGAGGCCAGGCTCTGGGTCGGCGACTACTACGAGTACGACGAGTGCGAGACCGGCTCACTCAGCTGGACCGGCCCCGACGGCAAGGTGCTTGCCGTCGGCGAGGTCGGGCCGGTGGCGTGGTCCGAGGGCATGCGGATGGCAGCCGGGCTGTACGCCGGGCGCACGACCGAAGAGGAGGAGTCGGCATGAGCACCGACCACAACGAGAAGCTGCTCGACGCCGGAGCGGTGCTCCCGGCCGGCACCCTGGCCGGCGCGGGCCGGCCCGACAGCGCGGCGGACGTCCTCACCGCCCGCAGCTACGCGCACGCCGCCCTCGGCGAGCGGCGCGTCGTCCGGCTCGTCCCCGGCGCGCTCGGCCCCGCCGAGGACCTCGCCGCCGAGTTCCTGGGCCTCGCCCCCGCGGCCGATCCCGTCGAGGTCGGCCAGGTCCGCCAGGAGGCCCTGGGCTTCCCCGCCTGGGCCCTGGTGCACGACCCGGCCAACGGCCACCACGCGCTCGCCCTGGTCAAGGAGATGGAGCGGCTCGCCCGGCAGGTCAAGTCCAAGCCCGGCAACGCCAAGGACGGCTTCGAGGCGCTGGCCGTCCGGCTCGGCCGCGCCGTCCCGCAGTTCCTGCCGACGTACTGCGAGGAGGTCGGCCGGATCTTCCTGGAGCACGGCAACCAGACCTACGCCGGCACCTTCTTCGGCAAGGCCCGCGAGGCCGAGCGCACCCACGGCCTGGAGATCGACGAGGAGCGGCTGCGCGCCGTCTTCCTGGAGTTCGCGCTGGCCGGCGCCCTCACCGTCAAGGCCCTGCGCCAGTACGTCAAGGAACTGGCCGCCCGGCTCGACCCGCTGACCGCCTGGCAGCGCTTCCGCCAGCTCTGCGCGGAGCGCTCGGCCGCCGGCATGGCCCCGTACGCCGGCGTCGCCGAGGACGCCCGCGCGCTGATCAGGGCGGCCGGCCTGGACCGCGCCGAGCACGAGCAGGCGCTGCTCGCCGAACTGCTCGCCTCACCGGCCGTCGGCCGCGCCCCCGGCGCGTTCTGGAAGTCCTGGCACGGTGCGCTGATCGAGCTCGCCCGGCGCGACGAAGCCGTCCGCGCCCGGCTGCTGGAGATCCTGCCCACCTCCGACGACAAGGGCGACGGCGACCGCGCCTGGCTCGCCGTCCTCGCCGAGAGCGGCGCCGAGCTGCTGCTCACCGGCCCCCGGCCCGACGGCGCCGAGCCGGCCGCCGCCTGGCTGCGCCGCTGGTCCGCCCACCTCGGGCGCGGCTGGCGCAGCCGCCCCGCCTGCGACGCCACCACCGCCCTCGCCGGCCGGATGGCCGAGCGGCTGCGCGCCGACGACGTGCCCGTCGACATCCTCTCCGACAACCGCCGCCGCAGTGCGACCGAACTCAACCTGCTGGACCTCCTGCTGGCCGAACGGGTGCCCGTCGCCGACCCGCCCGAGAGCCTCACCCTCGACCTGCCCACCTGGATGAAGAGCGGCGGCCCCGGCCGCCGCGACCTCGCCGCCGTCGCCGCCGACCCCCGGCTGCGCCCGCTGCTCAAGGCCGCCACCCCGCGCGTGTGGACACCGGCCGAGGACACCGAGGCCGGCCGGATCCTCGCCGGCGCGCCCGTCCTGCGCGAGCTGTTCACCGAATGGGCCGACGACCGCGCCGACGAACTCCTCGCCGCCCGCGGCCTGGCCGGCGCCCACAACCTGCTCCAGGCCCTGCGCCCGCACCGCACCGCCGTGATGGCCGCCAACCCGCGCGCCGCCGAGCGGATCGCCGGGCTCGACGTCGCCGCCCTGCTCGGCCGCGCCCTGCGGGCCGGCATCGCCGACGAACTCGGCTGGCCCGCGCTCGACGAGGGCCTGCGCCGGCTCGGCGTCGAGGAGAGCGCCACCCCCGGCGTGCCCAGGGGCAAGGCCGCCCCCGACGACCTGCTGATCGAGGACGCCTGGCCCGGCCTGATCCTGCACCGCGGGAACAAGGCCGTCGTCGTCGGCCCGCAGGGCATCCTGCTGGAGCACGACCTGCGCGTCCCCGACAAGCTCGACCACTGGCAGCGGGTGCGGCTGCGCCACGTCGACGGCGAACTGCTGGTCGTCTGGTACCACGACGGCAAGCAGCGCGCCTACTGGTCAAGCCGGCCCGCCGAGGTCTTCCACCTCGAAGGCGAATGGATCTCCGGCTACTACAGCAGCAACGGCGACGTCGCCCCCGCCTCCGTCCCGCTGCCCGGCGGCGGCCGGGCCACCGGCGCCCGCGCCCTGCACCCGGGCGACACCCGACTCCCGGTCGAGCGACGGGTGTTCAGCGACGGCACCGGGTACTGGACGGTCCGGCACAGCGCGGGACGCGCCGTCCTCACCGAGTACGACCCGGCTGGCGGCGCCACCGGCCGGGACTCCGTCCCGCCGCTGTTCGCGGCCTCCGAGGCCGCCGGCGAACTCCAGCCCGGCCGCTCCCGGCTGCTGCCGCTCCAGCCCGGACTGGAGGCCACCCCGCTCGGCACCGACGGCCGCGTCCTCGGCGGCTGGGTCCGCAGCACGGCCGGCACGGTCACCACCACCGGCCCCGACGGCCGCACCGCCGGCCTGGCCCGCCCGGGCCAGGAGATCAGCAGGCACCCCGTCGGCCGGCTGGAACTGCCCGCCGACGGCACGCCGCTGCTCGTCCAGGAGCCGAACGGCGACCTCTCACTCAGCCTTCCCGCCGCCGCCGGCACCCCGGCGGACATGCTCGGCGAACTCAAGCCGTGCCGCCCCGGTGGCCCGGCCGCCGCCGGCACCGCCCTCGTCCCGCCGCAGGACCACTGGCACGCGCTGCGCCCCCGGGACGAACAGGCCTCCAAGGTGCTGCGCACCGTCACCGACGCCCAGGCCGCCGAACTCATCGACGCCGCCTGGCCGGTGGACGCCGAGCCGCCCGTCGAGGCCGACCGGCGCTGGCTCACCGCGCAGGGCGTGCGACGCCTGCTCGCCACCAGCAAGGAGGCCAAGGCGCCCATACCCGTCCCGGCCGTCACCACCGCGGTGCTGCCCGAGATCGGCCACCCGCTGATCGCGGCCGGCGTGGCCGGCCTCGCCCGGACGGCCGCCGACCTCCTCGACCGGGCCGCCCGCTTCGTCCCGCAGCCCGAGGCCGACCCGGCCACCCGGCCCGGGCGCGCGCCCGCCACCGCCCCGTACCGCCCGCAGCACGGCCGCGACCACGAACTGCGCGACGCCGTCGGCGCCGTCCTGCCCGGCGCCGCGGGTCTCGGCAACTCCTGGGAGAGCACGGACTCCTGGCACCTGCTGGCCAACCTGCGGACGGTCGCCGCCCTGCTCGCCGCCCCGCCGGCGGCCGGCCCGGGCGACACCTGGACCACCGACCCCGAGCCGCTGCCCCTGCACGGCGACACCCACTACGGCTGGGTCCACCTCCTCGGCCGCCTCGGCCCGCTCGCCCTCGGCGCGGCCGGCCCCCTCGCCGCACCGCAGACCCGCGCCACCCTCGCCCTGCTGCTCGACGAGCTGAACGGCCTCGCCGCCCTGGCGGGCACCGTACGCGAGGTCGTCCTCACCGAGGCCCTCGACCCCGCCCGTAAGCGGGACGAGCACGCCAAGCGGGCCGGGCAGGTGCTGCGGCTCGGCGGCCGCAGCGTGGTCGTCCTGACCCGCACCCGGATCGTCGACGAACAGGTGCACTGGCTCGCCCTGGACCACGACCCGGCCGCCGCCTTCGGGCCGGTCGCCGGCTTCGGCATCCACCACGAACGGCGGATCGAGGAGCGGCTGCCGGCCGGCTGGACGAGCCGGTACACCCCGCTGCTGCGCGAACACGGCGCCTACCCCTGGCAGCCCGAGGCGGCCGCCGCCCTCGGCGAGGCCACCGGCATCGGCTCGACCCGCGCCGCCCTGCTGCTCAGCGCGCCGCCCGGGCTCTTCCGCTACGGCTCCTTCCTGGACGCCGCCGGGCTCAAGGAGTTCGGCCTGAAGCCGGCCGAGGCCGGTGCGGCCCGGGACTGGCTGCGGTCCATCGCCAACGAGGACGTGCTCGCGCTCTGGCGGGCACTGCTGCCGGCCGACCCCGCGGACCTCTGGGCCCACGGCCCGGCGGCCGGCGCCGGCGCCGAACTGTGGCTGGCCAGGATCGGACGGATCGTCACCCTGCCGGAGGCCGCGCAGGCCACCGTCAACGGCGTCGGCATCCAGCACGTCGAGGCGGTGCTCAACCCGGCCCGCACCGGCTGGCTCACCCGCACCACCCGGCAGCGGGTGCGCACCGTCGAGGGCAGCACCGAGAAGCAGCTCACCGCCGACGACCCGAGCGCCGTCCCCGGTGCCTACGACCTCCCCGGCGCGGTCAACGCGCTGCGCTGGCTCGCCTACCACCTGCCGTACGGGGACGCGCTCCGCCCGCTGCTCCCGCCCGCCCTGGCGGCGCTCCGCACCCGCCTCGCCGACCCCGGCCTGCTGCTGTACCACGGCTCCTACACCGTCAGGAGCGAGCCGCTCGGCCCGATCCTGCGCGCCCGCGCCGGCCTGCCCGAGCAGGGCGGCGCCGACGGCGACGGCCTGGTGCCCTGCGGGGACGCGCTGGTCCTCGCCCCCGAACGCGAGCAGGAGGCCGCGTTCCTCCGCCCGGCCGAGCTGACCGGCGCGGACGACCCGCTGCTCGACCTGCTCGCCGACCTCTCCAACGGCCCCTGGTCGCGCGGTGGCGTGCCCGCCCTGCGGGCCGTCCTCGGCGACGATCTGCGGCGACTGGCCACCGACGAAGGCCCCGGGGGGCCCGGCTGGGCCCAGGACCCGCAGCTCAGCGTGCCCGCCCTGGTCACCGAGGTCGCCCGGGCCCACGACCTCGGCGAGGACGCCGCCGCGCTCTACCTGCAACTCCTCGCCCTGCCGGACCCGACCGACCGCAACGTCGCCCGCTGGACGGGCTGGAAGCCCGCCCGGCTGAAGCAGGCCCGCACCGAACTCGCCGCCACCGCCCTGGTGCTGGAGGCCAAGCGGGCCAGGGCCGGCCGCAGCCTGTTCCTGCCCGGCGGCTGGCAGGAGGCGAAGTCCCCCGGCCTGCCCGTGGAGACCTGGAAGGCCGGCCTGTACGAGCTTGCCACCCACCACGCGATCCTGCCGCACCTGCCCGCGCCCGAACTCTTCGCCCGTGCCTGGCAGCGCGTCGGCGAGGGCGACGGCCCCGGCTACGAAGAACTCCGCACCGGCAAGACCAGGAAGGCCCGTCGATGAGCACCGCCACCCACACTTCCCCGCGCCAGATCACCCTGCCCGAGGAGAAGTACGCCGCCGAGCTGGAGTTCCTCGCCGCCCACGACGGCGGCCCCCGCCCGCCCGGCTGGCGGCTCACCCCGCGCGCCGTCGTCACCTTCGTGATGGGCAGCGACGGCGAGAAGCTCAAGGCCGGGCGCCGCAGCCTGGCGATCGAGCAGAAGTTCGTCGGCGACCGCTCGCTCGTCGAGCGCTGCGTCGTCACCCTCGCCGGGGAGCGCGGCCTGCTGCTCGTCGGCGAGCCCGGCACCGCCAAGTCGATGCTCTCCGAACTGCTCGCCGCCGCCGTCTGCGGCACCAGCGCGCTGACCGTCCAGGGCACCGCGGGCACCACCGAGGACCAGCTCAAGTACGGCTGGAACTACGCCCTGCTGCTCGCCAAGGGCCCCAGCCGCGAGGCCCTGGTGCCGTCGCCCGTGCTCACCGCCATGACCGGCGGCGCGGTCGCCCGGGTGGAGGAGGTCACCCGCTGCCTGCCCGAGGTGCAGGACGCCCTGGTCTCGCTGCTCTCCGAGCGCCGGATCGCCGTCCCCGAGCTGGCCGGCACCCCGGACGGGCAACTGCACGCCGCCCCCGGCTTCACCCTGATCGCCACCGCCAACCTGCGGGACAAGGGCGTCTCCGAGATGTCCGCCGCGCTCAAGCGCCGGTTCAACTTCGAGACGGTCGGCCCGATCGGCAGCCTTGCGGCGGAGGTCGACCTGGTGCGCCGCCAGTCCACCGCCGCCGTGGCCCGGGCCGGTGCCGCCTACGCGGTGGACGACGCCGTGCTGGAGGCCCTGGTCACCGCCTTCCGCGACCTGCGCACCGGCCGCTCCACCGAGGGCTGGGACGTCGAGCGCCCGTCCACCGTGATGAGCACCGCCGAGGCCGTCTCGGTGGCCACCGCGCTGGGCGTCGCCGCCGCCTACCTGCCCGGCGACGGCGACCTGCTCGCCGGGCTGCCCGGCCAGCTGATCGGCGTGGTCCGCAAGGACGACCCCGCGGACGCCGCCCGCCTGCTCGGCTACTGGGACGGCCCCGTCCGACGCCGGGCCGAGCAGGGCGCCGCCACCTGGCGCACCCTGTGGGACCTGCGCCCCGCACTGGAGGGCTGACCGGATGGGCACCGCAGCAATCACCACCGAGGAAGTGACCGGCTCGCGGCACGGCGTCGCCGCCGAGGCCGACCGGCTGGCCGCCGCCGGCACCGACCGCCCCGGCCCCTACCTGATCGGCGTCCGGCACCACGCGCCGTCGATCGCCGCCGCGGTGCCCGCCCTGCTCGACGCGGTGAAACCGGAGGTGCTGCTCGTCGAGCTGCCCGCCGAGTTCCAGCCCTGGCTGGCCTGGCTCGCCGACGAGGGCACCCGTGCGCCCGTCGCCCTGGCCGCCGCACCGGCGGCGGCCGGTGACGGCGGCGGCGCGGGCCCCGCGTTCTACCCGTTCGCCGACTTCTCGCCCGAGCTGGCCGCCCTGCGCTGGGCGGCCCGCAACGGCGTCGAGGCCGTCGCCTGCGACCTCCCGCTCGCCCGGCGCGGCGAGCACGGCCGGGCCGGCGCCGCCACCGGGCGGCCCGGCGTGGCCGACACGCTGCGCGCCCGGCTCACCGGCCGCGAGGACGAGGACCTCTGGGACCGGCTGGTCGAGACCGCCGCACCCGGATCAACCCCCGAAGCCGTCCGGCGCGCCGCCCTGCTGGTCGGCTGGGCCCTGCGCCGCGACGCCGCCGAAGGCTCCGGCGTGGACCCGTACGACCTGCGCCGGGAGGCCTGGATGCGGGCCCGGATCGCCGAGGCCGCCACCGGCGGGCGCCGGGTGGCCGCCGTGATCGGTGCCTTCCACGCCCCCGCCCTGCTCGACCACGTCCCGGCCCCGGCCGACCCGCCGGACGAGCCCGGCGGAGCGGCGCCGGAGGAGGACGGCGGGCACGTCGTCTCACTGATCCCCTACACCTACCCGCTGCTCGACGCCCGCTCCGGCTACCCGGCGGGCATCCGCGACCCCGAGTGGCAGCACACCGTCCTCGAAACCGGCGGCGACCCGGCCCGCCTCGCCGACGCCCTGATCCGCACCGCCGTCCGGATCTGCGAGGCCCTGCGCGCCCAGGACCACCCCGCCGGCCCCGCCGACGCCCGCGAGATCGTCCGCCTGGCCGGCGACCTCGCCCGGCTGCGCGGCCTGCCCGGCCCCGGCCGCGGCGAACTCGTCGAGGCCGTCCAGAGCGTCCTCGCCCAGGGCGAGCCGCTCGGCCGCGGCCGGGCCGTCGCCCGCGCCCTGGAACAGGTCCTCGTCGGCACCCGCACCGGCCGCGCCACCCCCGCCGCCCCGCGCAGCGGGCTCGGCCCCGCCGTCGAGGCCCTGCTCGCCGGCCTCGGCCTGCCCGGCCCCGCCGACAGCGCCGAGCCCGCCCCGCGCGAGCTGCGCCTCGACCCGCTGCGCTCCACCCTCGACCGCCGCCGCGAACTCCTGCTGCGCCGGCTGGAGGCCTGCGGCGTCCCCTACGGCGAGAGCGTCGCCACCGCCGGAGCCGGCGGGACGCAGGCCCTCGGCACCCGCTGGCGCGTGCAGTGGACCCCGGCCGTCGCCGCCCTGCTCACCGTCGCCGGGATGCGCGGCGTCACCCCCGCCCAGGCCGCCGAGGGCGCGCTCCGCGAACGGCTGCGCCGGGAGGGCCAGGGGGACGGGACGACCGCCCGCCAGGCCGTCCAGGGCCTCGCCGACGCGGCCGGCTGCGCCCTGCACGCGCTGACCGACACCCGGCTGGCACAGCTCGCCGAACTGCTGCCCGCCGCCGCCACCCTGCCCGAACTCCTCGACGCCCTCGGTCTGCTGGACCGCCTCGCGGCCGGGCACGTCGCGGGCCTCGAACCCAGCACGGAGCGGACGGAGGCGATCGCGGCCACCGCCGAACTGCTGACCGTCGCCGCCGTCCGCCAGCTGGAGGGGCTCGGCGGCTCCGACGACCCGGCCGACGCCCGCGCCCTGCTCGAACTGGCCCGCCGCGCCGACGACTCCGGCGGCATCCGGCTCGGCCACACGCTGGCCCGGCTCGCCGCGGAAGGCACCCCGCTGGTCAGGGGAGCCGCCGGAGCCGTCCGCGTCCTGCTCGGCCAGGACACCCCGGCCGCCTTCGGCGACCGCGCGGCATCCTGGCTGGACGGCGCCACCGGCCCCGAGAGCAGGCGCGCCCTGTCCCGCGCCCTCACCGGCCTGCTGAGCGCCGCCGAAGGGCTGCTCGCCACCGCACCCGCCGTCCTCGAACCGCTGCTGGAACGCGTCACCGCCCTGCCCGACACCGCCTTCCTCGACCGCCTGCCCGCCCTGCGCGGCGGCTTCGACACCCTCAGCCCCGCCGCCCGGGACCGCCTGCTCGCGCTCGTCGAGGAACGCCTCGGCACCCGCGTCGACACCCTGCCCGAAGCCCTCGACCCGGCACTGCTCGCCGCCTGGACCCGGGCCGACCTGGCCGCCCGCGAAGCCCTGCGACAGCGCGGCCTGCTCCTCGCCCCGGGCCCCCCGGCCGCCGGACCGGACGCCGGACCGGACGCCCCCGGCGCCGTTCCCGCAGCCCCCGCCGCCGCTGCCGTGCCCGCACCCCCGCCCGTGCCCGCACCCCCGCCCGTGCCCGCACCCCCGCCCGTGTCCGCACCCGCACCCGCGTCCGACTCTGCCCTGTCAGCGGCCGACCGCTGGCGGCTGCTGCTCGGCCGCCCCGGCAGCGGCGGCCTGAGCGGCCGCTCCGCGCGGCTGGCCACCGCCCTCGACGAGCTGTACGGCACCGGCCGCGGCGAGGGCTCCGGCCCCGGCACCGGCGGCCGGGGCGCCGGGCGCGAAGCCCCCTACCCGGGCGTGCGCGAGTGGTCGGACGAACTGGCCGTGCTGTTCGGCCCCGGCATCCGCGAGGAGGTGCTGGCCGCCGCCGTCGAACACGGGCGCAGCGACGCCCTGGACGCGATCGACCCCGGCGCCGTCCGCCCGTCCGTCGACCTGTTGCGCACCGTCCTCGACCACGCCGGCGGCCTGCCCGAGGCCCGGCTCGCCGCCCTGCGCCCGCTGGTGAAACGCCTGGTCGAGGAGCTGACCCGCCAGCTGGCCACCAAACTGCGCCCGGCCCTCACCGGGATCAGCACGCCCCGCCCGAGCAGCCGCCCCGGCGGCGGACTCGACCTGCACCGCACCATCCGCGCCAACCTCGCCACCGCCCGCCCCGGCCCGGACGGCGGCACGCTGATCGTCCCCGAGCGGCCGGTGTTCCGGACCCGGGCCCGCAAGGCCGCCGACTGGCGGCTGATCCTGGTCGTCGACGTCTCCGGCTCGATGGAGGCCTCCACCGTCTGGGCCGCACTGACCGCCTCGATCCTGGCCGGGGTGCCCTCGCTCAGCACCCACTTCGTCGCCTTCTCGACCGAGATCGTCGACCTGACCGACCGGGTGGACGACCCGCTCGGACTGCTGCTGGAGGTCCGCGTCGGCGGCGGCACGCACATCGCGGCCGGCCTGCGCTACGCGCAGTCGCTGGTGACCGTGCCGTCCCGCACGCTCGTCGCCGTGATCAGCGACTTCGAGGAGGGCTACCCGCTCGGCGGCCTGCTGGCGCAGACCCGGGCGCTGGCCGGCTCCGGCTGCCACCTGCTCGGCTGCGCGGCACTCGACGACGCCGGGCAGGCCCGCTACTCGAAGGCGGTGGCCGGCCAACTGGTCGCCGCCGGTATGCCCGTGGCGGCCCTGAGCCCGCTGGAGCTGGCCCGCTGGGTCGGGGAGAAGGTCCGATGACGGAGCACCAGGCACCGGCCCTGCCCGCGGTACGGCCGGAGGTCGTCGCGGAGGTGGTGGCCGCACTGTCGCCGCGCCTGCAGAAGCGCCTCGACGGCGCCGCCGCCAAGCTGGCGGGCCGTCCGCTGAACAGCGACGGCGACGACTGGACGATCGAGGTCGACGAGGACGTCCGGCTCACCCTGCACGCCCCCGGCGGCGTCGTCCGCACGGCCGCCGGGATCGTCTGCGGCTGCCTGCTGGCCCCCGCCTGCCTGCACCGCGCGGCGGCCGCCACCGCGATGCCGCTCGACACCGGCGCAATGGCCGAATCCGCGGCCGAATCCGCGGCCGGGTCCGTGTCCGGGCCCGAGGCGCAGCCCGCGCCGGAGCCGGCCGGGGTGGCCGTCACCCCGCTGAGCGCCGACGAGCGCGCCGCCGCCGAGCGGCTGCACCACTGCGCGTCCGCCGTGCTGGCGGCCGGCGTCGGCGGGGCGGGCGCCGTCCTCCAGGCGGAGCTGCTGCGCGCCGCGCACCAGGCCCGGCTCAGCGGCCTGCACCGGCCCGCCGCCGGCGCCGTCGCCGTGGTCACCCGGCTGCGCGCCGCGCGCTCCGGCGAGCCCGACCACCGTCTCGCCGAGCTGGCCGCGGCGCTGCGCGACCTGCTCGCCCTCGTCACCGCCCTGTGCGTCCCGGCCACGGCCGACCACGCCCTCGGCGAGCTGCGCGGCACCGCCCGCCAGACGTACGAGGACGTCGGCGGACTGCGCCTGTACGGGCTGTTCGCCGAACCGGTGCTGACCGCGACCCATGCGGGCGTCCTCACCTGGGCCGTGGACGCCACCGGCCGGCTCAGCACCGTCGCGGAGATCACCCCGCACACCGACCCGGCCACCGCGGCCCCGCAGTCCCTCGCCGCCGCCAACCGCGCGGTGCGGCTCGGCGACACGATGCTCAGCCACCGCGAGCTGACCCGGGCCGGCCTCTCCGTCCAGGGCGCGACCCGCTCCGCCGGCGGGCGGCTCGGCGCGGGGGCGAAGGTCCACGCCGTCCGGGCCGCCGGAGCCTCCTGGACGGCGGAGCCCGCCGCACGGCTCTGGGCGGAGCCCGTCGCCGGGCAGGTCGCCCGTGCGCTGGCCTGGGCCGAGCTGCCGTACGACAGCCGCCCGGCGGGAGGCGACCTGCTGTTCCTGGACGTCACCCTGCTCGGGGCCGGCTGGCCCGAGGACGCGGCCGCCCCGCAGGTGCGGGCCGACTGCGACGGCCTGCCGCTCGCCCTGCTGCCCGCCCACGACCACCCGGACCTCGCGCACCGCGCCAACCTCGCGCTGCTCGCCGGGCACCCCGGCCTGCGGCTGCGGGTGATCGGCCGGCTGGACCGCTCCTCCCGCGCGCGGCTGCGCCTGCTGGCCGTCGGCACCGCCACCGACGAGCCCTCGGCCACGCTGGCCCTGGCGGCCGACCGGGCCGGCCGGGTCAGCCTCGGCCTGGAACGCCTGCAACGGGCCGACCTGCCCCCGGCGTCCCTCGTTTCCGACCCCGGGCCTGCGCCGGCCGAAGCCCCCGCCTTCGATCCCCCCGCCTTCGAAGCCCCTGTGCACCTGCTCACCCGCCGGGTCGAACAGGCCGTCACCGGCGGCCGCCGCGCCCTCGCCCTCACCACGCCGGACGCCGCCGCGCAGGACCGCCGCCGACTGGCCGCCGCGGGTCTCGCCACCGCGGCCCTGCTGCTGGCCGGACTGCGGGCGACGGCCACCGACCAGCAGCGGGACGTCTTCGGGCGGGTCCTCGCCGACGACCACCGGGCCTTCACGGACGCCTGGCTGGCCGCCGCCTGCTACGGGGAGGAGCTGGCCGCCGCGCTGTGCACCGCCGCCTGGTCGCGGCCGGACACCGGCTGACCGGGCCGACCGGGTCCGTCGCGCCCCCGGCGGGGCCGGCGTCACGGGACGAGCACGAGCTTTCCCGTGACGCCGCCCTCCGCCGCCGTCCGGTGCGCCTGAGCGGCGTCCGCCAGCGGCAGGGTCAGCCCGACGTTCACCCGCAGCAGCCCGGCCTCGACCAGTCCGCGCAGCGCCGCCAGGTCCGGTTCGGACGGGCGCACCGACATCACCTCGAACCGGACACCCAGCTGCTGCGCCTCCTCCGGCGTCAGCCCGGGGTTGTGGCCCATCGCGCTGACGATCAGTCCGCCGGGCCGCAGCACGGCCGCCGACCGGCGAGCGTACTCGCCGCCGACCAGGTCGAACACCACGTCCACGTCCCGGACGGCGGTGTCGAAGGCGGTCAGGGTGTGGTCGATCAGCTCGTCCGCGCCCAGCGCCTTCAGGAGGGCGTGCTTCTCGCCGCGCGCCGTCCCGATGACGTACGCGCCGCGGGCCTTCGCGATCTGGACGGCCAGGTGGCCGACACCGCCCGACGCCGCGTGGACCAGCACCCGCCGGCCCGGCCCGACCTGCGCGATGCCCACCAGCGCCTGGTAGGCGGTCAGCCCGGACAGCGGGAGCGCCCCGGCCTCGGTCACCGGCAGCACCCCGGGCCGGAGCTCGAACTGCGCGGCGGGCGCGGCCAGGTACTCCGCGTAGGCGTTGCCGGCCTGCGGGAAGCCGGGCATTCCGAACACCTCGTCCCCGGCCGCGAACCTGGTGACGCCGGCGCCGACCTCCTCGACCGTGCCGGCCGCGTCCCACCCGAGCGAGAACGGCGGCTCGCCCAGCAGCGGGAAGTGCCCGGCCCGGACGGCCAGGTCGACCGGGTTCAGGCCGGCCGCCCGCACCCTGACCAGGATCTCGCCCGGGCCGGGCACCGGCCGGGCGGTGACCGTCCGCTCCAGCACCTCGGGGCCGCCGAGGGCCCGCTGCGTGATCGCGTACATCTGCTGCTCCGACGCCCGATCCTGCTTCTGGTCCTGCTTCGACATGGGACGACTCCTCCTGCTGGGGGTGGTGACCGGCTGTGGTCACCATCCTCCGGGAGGCGGTATCCCTTGTGAAGAAGGCACCTTGAAGGTATATAGGTACCTTATGGATACTGCTTCTGAGCTGGCCGGACTCCGAGTCGCCGACGTCTACCTGCGCGACTGCGCGTCACGCTCCGTACTGCAGCTGCTCGCCAACAAGTGGACCTTCCTGGTGCTCGGAGCCCTCGGCGACGGCCCGCTGCGCTTCGGCGTGCTGCTCCGGCGGGCGGACGGCATCACCCAGAAGAGCCTCACCCAGACCGTGCGCGGCCTCGAACGCGACGGCCTGCTCTCCCGGACGGTCTACCCGACCATCCCGCCACGCGTCGAGTACGCCCTCACCGACCTCGGACGCAGCGTCAGCGGCCTGATCGGGCAGATCCACCTCTGGGCGGAGGAGAACCTTCCGACGGTCGTCGCGGCCCGGGAGGAGTACGACGAGCAGGCGGCCCAGGCGCCCCAGCCGGTCGGCGGCTGACCGCGAGCGCCGCGAGCGACGCGACCGGGTGGCCCGGCGCCCCTGATCCGGCGTCACCGGGGCCTATCGGGTGAACCGGCGGTGACCAGGTGCGGCCCGCGCCCGGCGGCCGCCCGGCCGGGTGGTACGGATGGGGCCGGAGGAAGCCCACCGTCCCCCAGGAGTGGCCCGGCATGCAGTGGTTCGCGGCGCCCGAGTACTGGCTGGGCAGGCTGCTCGTCCAGCGGATGGTGGCCGCCGTCTACCTGATCGGCTTCCTCGCCGCCGCCCGCCAGTTCCGCGCCCTCATCGGCGAGCACGGGATGCTGCCCGTCCCGAGATTCGTCGCCCAGGTGCCGTTCCGCCAGGCCCCCGGCCTGTTCCAGCTCCGCTACTCGGACCGCCTGTTCGCCGCCGTGGCCTGGACGGGCTGCGCCCTCGCCGCCGCCGTGCTGGCCGGGGTCGGCGACCTCGTGCCGCTGTGGGCGGCGCTGCTCCTCTGGGCGGCCCTCTGGGTGCTCTACCTGTCGATCGTCAACGTGGGCCAGACCTGGTACTCCTTCGGATGGGAGTCCCTGCTGCTGGAGGCCGGCTTCCTGGTGGCCTTCCTCGGCAACGACGACGTGGCGCCGCCCGTCCTCACCCTGTGGCTGCTGCGCTGGCTGGTGTTCCGGGTCGAGTTCGGCGCGGGGCTGATCAAACTGCGCGGCGACAGCTGCTGGCGCGACCTGACCTGCCTGCGCTACCACCACGAGACCCAGCCGATGCCCGGCCCGCTGAGCTGGTTCTTCCACCACCTGCCCGCCCCGCTGCACCGCGTCGAGGCGGCGGCCAACCACGTGACCCAACTCCTGGTACCGGTCTGTCTCCTCCTGCCCCAGCCGGCCGCCGTCGCGGCGGCCGGCGTGATCGTGGTCACCCAGCTCTGGCTGGTGGCATCCGGCAACTTCGCCTGGCTGAACTGGCTCACCATCGCCCTCGCCCTGTCCGCCCTGGACGCCGGCCGCCTCCCCGGCCCCTGGCCGCACACCCGCCCGTACGGGAGCACGCCCGGCTGGTTCGAGGCCCTGGTGATCGCCGTGACGGGACTTGTCGTGGTGCTCAGCTACTGGCCGGTGCGCAACATGGTGTCGCGCCGCCAGGTGATGAACCGCTCGTTCAACCGCATCCACCTGGTCAACACCTACGGCGCCTTCGGCAGCGTCAACCGGATCCGTCAGGAGGTCACCGTCGAGGGCACCGACGAGCCCGACGTCACCCCGCACACCGTCTGGAAGGAGTACGGATTCCGGGGCAAGCCCGGTGACGTGCGGCGGCTGCCGCGCCAGTTCGCCCCGTACCACCTGCGGCTCGACTGGCTGATGTGGTTCGCGGGCATCTCGCCCGAGTACGCCCGGCCGTGGTTCCTGCCGTTCGTCGCCCGGCTGCTGGCGAACGACCCGGACACGCTCCGGCTGCTGCGCACCAACCCCTTCCCGGACGCGCCGCCCACCCACGTCCGGGCCGTGCTGCACCTCTACCGGTTCACCGACCGGCGGGAACGACGGGAGACCGGGGCCTGGTGGCACCGTACGGAGCTCCGTGAGTACCTCGCGCCGACGAACCGCGACGACCTCCGGTGGATCGGCCACCGCCCGCCCCCGGGCCCCGCCGCACGCCCGCGCCGGGTGCGCCGGGTACCGCTCGGCCCGCTCGGCCCGCTCGGAGGACGAGGGCGGCCGTCGGCGGGCCGGCCGCCCCGGTGAGCTGACAAAGGGGCCGGTAGAGGGGTCTCGCGCGCCACTTCGACGCGGTCGGGCGGTGGGTGCGTGCAAGCCTCGAACGGGCACCCGTATTCTGGGCGTCCACACCGTCTGCCCGCCGCGGCCAACGCCCGACCCGCCGCAGCCGCGCACCGGTCGGCCGGCTCCTCCGCCGGCCCGCCAGTCCCCGCCGTAGTCGCCCTGCCAGGAACCGGACTTCACATGACAGTGCTTCACTCGACCAACGCCGACGTAGCCGACGTATCGAACCTGGACGAGGCCCCCGCCCAGGACGGCACCACCGAAACCGACCCCAGGGCGGACCTCGGCAGGTACGCCGAGCTCGGCGCCTTCACCCTCACCGCCGACACCCACGCCTGGTACGGCGCCGTCGACACCGTCGCCACCCCCGAGGACGCCCGCGCCGCCTCGACCGTCCTCGCGGAGCTGCGCGGCCGCGACCTCCAGCAGACCTGGCAGGCGGTCACCGACCTGGCCGGCGAAGCCGGTGTCGACGAGCCGGGCACCGTCGCCCGGGCAGCCCTCCTCGTCGAGCTGCTCCAGCGCGTGCACCGCACCTACGCCACCCTCGACGGCGCCGCCTACGACGCCGACCTCGACGCGCTCGCCGCCGCCACCGCCGGTGGCGCCTGGCGCAAGGAGCGCGGCGTCAAGCTCTCCTGGATCCGCGCCATGGGCCTGCGCAAGCAGGCCCAGACCCTCGCCGTCGCCCGCCGGCTGCGCCGCGACGAGCTGCACGAGGCGCTGGCCGCGGCCGAGGTCGAGCGCCGCACCTGGGCCGTCTTCGCGCCCGAGGGCACCCGCCCCGTCCCGCCCGCCGACGGCGAACTCGTCGACGCCACGGCCCAGGCCGTCGAGGCCATCAACGCCGGACTCGTCGAACTCGCTCGCCTGCTGCCCGGCCGCGACCTGGAGGCGCTGACCTTCCAGGAGCTCACCGACCTCGTCGAGCGCCTCGCCGACGACGAGGGCACCCTCTACCGACTGCCCACCCTGCGCACCCTGCGGGCAGGCCTGGAGGAGGCCGGCCTCACCGAGCTGCTCACCGAACTCGCCGACGCCCGCGCCGACCGCCGCGCAGCCGAAGCCGCCTACCAGCGCCACACCGGCGGCGCCGACGCGGCCCGCCAGGCGCTCGCCGGCGGCCAGCGCGACGGCCAGACCGAGGTGCAGACCGAGGCGCAGACCGAGGCGCAGACCGAGGTGCAGGACGACCAGCAGGTGGTCGAGCAGGCCGTCGAGCAGGACGTGACCGAGGACGTGGTCGAGGACATCACCGCGGCCGACGAGACGACCGTCGTCGAGACGGCGGCCGTGGAGGCCGAGGCCGTCGTCAGCATCCCGGCGCCCGTCACCGAGGACGAGAACCTGGCGGCTGCGGAGACTGCCGTCGAGCTCGAAGCCGAGGTTCCTGCCGAGCCCGAGGCCGAGACTGCCGTAGCCGAAGCCGAGCCTGTCGAGGCCGTAGCCGTAGCCGAAGCCGTCGCGCCGGTTGTCGAGCCGGAGCCCGTGGCCGCTGTCGAGCCCGAGGTTGTCGAGCCCGAGGCTGTTGTGGTCGAGGTTGCTGCGGTCGTCGAGCCCGCCGTCGTCGAGCCGGAGCCCGTGGCCGTCGTCGAGCCCGAGGTCGCTGCGGTCGTCGAGGTCGTCGAGCCTGCCGTCGTCGTGCCCGAGGTCGTTGCGGTCGAGGAGAAGGCAGCGCCTGCCCCGGTGGCCGCTGCGGCGCGCTCGCGGCGTCCGAAGAAGCCGGACTTCACGCCCGGCAAGCCCGTCGCCGCCTACAGCGCCGAGGAGCTGCTCGCCGTCGTCCGGTGGATCGACGCCGACTCGGTGAAGCGTACGGACGAGGAGCTTCTCCGTGCGGCGATGAAGGAGTTCGGCTTCGGCCGCCTCGGTCCCCGCATCAAGGAGGCCCTGGGCACCGCGATCGCGCAGGCGCGCGGCTGACCCGACCGCACACTCCGACGCGGCACCCTGCCGCACCCACGCGAAGAACCCGGCGGACACGTCCGCCGGGTTCTTCGCGTGCGGTGGGCTCCGTCAGCCGGCGTTCCAGGGGGCCCTGGAGATCAGGGCCTTCACGTTGGCGACGTAGCCGGGGTTCGGGATCTCCAGGCTGCCGGTCACCAGGTTGGTGGCCGGGTCGGTGACGGTGTTGTAGTGCACGTTGCCGGCCCCGGCGTTGTAGGCGGCGATCACCAGGTCGAGCAGTGGGGTCTTGCCGGCGGCATCGGGCCCCAGGTCGTACTTGCCGCCGAAGCTGGAGTCGCCGTAGTACGCGACCAGCCAGTCGAGCAGCTGGGTGCCGAGCTGGACGTTGCCGTCGAGCGTGTCGGGGTCGGACTTGGCGGAGAACTTGCCGTTCATCCAGGTGACGGTGGCCGGCATGACCTGCATGGTGCCGATGCCGCCGTCGCAGGCGAGGATGCCGGACTGCCAGCCGCTCTCCTGCCAGGCGATCGCCTTGACCAGGCTCGCGGGCAGCGGCGGCATCCTGTCCGTCCCGCCGTTGGACAGGAAGAGCACCCGGGACTGGCCCGCCGCCGCGGTCAGGGCGGCGCCGACCACGCTCTTCTCCTCGTTCGGGTGCGGGTAGCTCGGCTTGCAGCTGCTCTCCAGCGGCGGCGTGTGCGGCGTGGCGGGCGCGGGCGGCGGCGGGGCGACCGGGCCGGGCTTGGGTACCGGAACGGGCGCGGGGGCGGCGACCGGGGCCGCCGCGACGGGGGCGGCGACCGGCGGCTGGGCGGCCGGGGCCTGCGTCGTCGCCTTGGCGGTGGCGGACTTCGTCGGTGCGGCGGTGCTCTTCCTGGGCGACGGGCTCGCCGACGCGTGCGCCGAGGCGCTGGGCGAGGCACTCGCCGTCGGGCTCGGGCTGGGGCTCTCCGTCGGTACGGCCGGCGGTGCGGCGGTCGCCGTCGCCGAGGTGGTGACCGCCGCGGCGACCGGTTGACCACCGGCGTTGTCGTCCGCCGGCTTCTTGCCGCAGGACGTGAGCACTGCCGTCGACAGTGTCACCGCTGTGACCAGTACGACGGCCCGTTGCGCTGCCTTCACCCGCATCTGCAAATCCCCCCGTTGACGAACCATTGTCCGAAGAAGTGGTCATCCTACGACGCGGGGTCCGGCTGTTCGTGGTCAGGTGCCCGGCTCGCAGTGCCGGGCCCGCCGGGCGAGTTGGGCGCCCAGCAGGGCCGGCGCCTCGGCGAGTGACGGGCCGTACCAGGTCAGGTGCCGGCCGCTGACCAGGGCCACGGGCACACCGGGGAAGGCCTCCGGTCCGTCCTCGGCGGTGAAGCGGTACGGCTCGTCCGGCAGGACGACCAACTCGGGCCCGGACGCGTTCAGTTCGCCGATCGCCAGGGCCGGGTACCGCTCCGGGTGCGCGGCGTGCAGCGGTGGTGCGCCGAGCCTGCGCAGCAGGTCGCCGGCGAAGGTGTCCCGGCCGAGCACCATCCACGGGCGGCGCCAGACCGGTACCACCGCGCGCAGGGGCTGCCCCGGGGGCCGGACGCCGCGCCAGGCGGCCTCGGCCTCGTCCAGCCAGCCCGGCCGGGCCAGTCCGCACGCGCCGGTGAGCATCCGGTCCAGTGACGTCAACGCCTGTTCCAAGGTGCGGATTTCGGTGACCCAGACCGGCACGCCGGCCGCCCGCAGGGCGTCCAGGTCGGACAGCCGGTTCTCCTCCTCGTTGGCGAGCACGAGGTCGGGCGCCAGGGCGACGATCCGCCGGACGTCCGGGTTCTTGGTGCCGCCGACCCGCGCGACCGCCAGGCCGGCCGGGTGCGTGCACCAGTCGGTGGCGCCGACCAGCAGCCCGGGCGCCGTCACCGCCACCGCCTCGGTCAGCGAAGGGACGAGCGACACCACCCGCCGCACCGCGCCGATCCGCACACTCCGTCCGAGGTCGTCCGGGAGCGTGCGGGGGGCGTGCGGAGTGCGGGGCTGGGCCATCCGGTCAAGATAGCGGGGCACCGGACATCAGGCGGCGGAAACCGGGTCATTGAAATGCAGACAAGTAAGTTTGTATGGAAATAACCATGGTTTGACACTGTGCCGGTCGGTGCCCGCTAAATGTGGGCACCGACCGGCACAGGGAGACGACACCACCATGAGCGCAGTGACGGGCAGCACCCCCGCACAGGCGGACCCGACCAGGACCGGCACCGAATCCATCGACCTCGCCGACCCGGAATTCTGGAAACTCCCCGCCTCCGCCCGCGCGGCCGCCTTCGCCGAACTCCGTAAACTCCCCGCACCCCGTTACTTCACCGAAAAACCCGCCGCCGGCCGCCGCCCCGAGAAGGGCTTCCACGCCCTCGTCCGGCACGCCGACGTGGTCGAGGCCAGCCGCACCCCGAGCGTCTTCATCAGCGGCCCCGGCGTCACCACGCCCGAACCCGCCCGCTGGGTCCGGGCCCTGTTCGGCGACTCCATGGTCAACCTGGACGACCCCCGGCACGCCCAGCTGCGACGGATCATCTCCCGCGCCTTCACCCCGCGCCTGCTCGCCCGCGCCGAGGACGACATCCGCCGGGTCGCCGCCGCCCTGGTCGACGACGTGGCCGCCCGGCGCCCGGACGACTTCGTCACCGCCGTCGCCGCCGAACTCCCCTTCCAGGTCATCTGCAACATGATGGGTATCCCCGAGGAGCCCCGCCGCAGCATCCTCGACCAGGTCAACCACGCCTCCGAGCACACCGGCGTCGACCGCCCGCTGCGCAGCCGGATCCGCATCCCCGGGCGCGGACTGCGCGCCCTCGCCAGGATGCAGGGCATGGTCGCCGACCTCGGCCGCGACCGCCGCAGCCACCCCGCCGACGACCTGATCTCCGCCCTGGTCACCGCCGACGTCGACGGCAGGCACCTGACCGGCCGCGAACTCGGGGCCTTCTTCTCCCTCCTGCTGGTGGCCGGCGTCGAGACCACCCGCAACGCCCTGACCCACGGGCTGAAGCTGCTCAGCGACCACCCCGACCAGCGCGACCTGCTGCTCTCCGACCTCGACCGGTACCTCGGCGGCGCCGTCGACGAGATCATCCGACACTCCACCCCGATCATCCAGTTCCGCCGCACCCTCGCCGC
Organism: Kitasatospora sp. NPDC057223; assembly: GCF_042669755.1. NCBI lineage: Bacteria > Bacillati > Actinomycetota > Actinomycetes > Kitasatosporales > Streptomycetaceae > Kitasatospora > Kitasatospora sp. NPDC057223. The sequence continues at coordinate 38,170 of NZ_JBHUWW010000025.1, forward strand.
CGACCACGACCTGAACGGGACCAGGCTCGCCGAGGGGGACAAGGTCGTCCTGTTCTTCGGCTCCGCCAACCGCGACGAGGCCGTCTTCGCCGACCCGGACGCCTTCGACATCACCCGCACCCCCAACCCGCACCTCGGCTTCGGCGGCGGCGGCCCGCACTACTGCCTCGGCGCCCACCTGGCCCGCCAGGAGATGAAGGTGCTCTACCGGGAGCTCTTCACCCGGCTCCCCGGCCTGCGCTCGGTCGGCGAGGCGGAGCTGATCCCGTCCAACTTCGACAACCGGGTGAAGTCGCTGCGCTTCACCTTCGATCCGTCCTGACCGCTGTCACTGCTGAGTACGGGCCGCCCCGGTGGGGATGCCCCGGTCGGCCTTGACCTGCTTCATGGTCAGGTGCGAGTTGACCTGGGCGATGCCGGGCAGGCCGGAGAGCACGTCGGTGATGAAGCGCTCGTACGCGGCGATGTCGGCGACGGCGATCCGCAGCAGGTAGTCGGGGTCGCCGAACAGCCGGTGGGCCTCGACGACCTCGGGCAGGGCGGCCACCCGCTGCTCGAACTCGGCGACGGTGGCGCGGTCCTCGTGCCGCATCACGATGGTCACGAAGGGCTGGAAGCCGACCCCGAGGGCGGCGCCGTCGAGCAGGGCCCGGTAGCCGCGGATCACGCCGTCCTGCTCCAGCTGGCGCACCCGGCGCAGGCAGGGGGAGGGAGTGAGGTCGACGCGGGCGGCGAGTTCGGCGTTGGTCAGGCGGCCGTCCTGCTGGAGCTCGTGGAGGATTCTGCGGTCGATTCGGTCCATGGCGCAATATTGTGCCATTGCGGGTGCCGGGCGGGCACGAACTTGCCATCGGCTGCCAAGCCCTCCCCACTAGCGTCGGAGGCCGGAACCACCGGGGGCGAAACGAGCGCCGGGGACGCACGAGACGGGCCACCCATGGACACCCACGCACTGCTGCTCTTCCTCGGCGTCGACCTCCTGCTGGTCTGCACCCCGGGCCCCGACTGGCTGTACATCGCCGCCCGGGGGCTCGGCCAGGGCCGCCGGGCCGCACTCACCGCCGTCGGCGGCGTCTGCGCCGGCTACGCCGTCCACACCCTGCTCTCCAGCGCCGGACTCGCCGCCGCCCTGCGCGCCGTTCCCGCCGCCCTGCCCGTGCTGCGGATCGTCGGCGCCGGGTACCTGCTGGTGCTCGCCGTCAGCATGCTGCTCACCCTGCGCCGTGACGGCTCCGCCCTCGCCGCTGCCGCCCGGCCGCAGCCGACCGCCACCGTGCTGCGCCAGAGCATGCTGACGGCGCTGCTCAACCCCAAGGGGCTGCTGCTGTACCTGTCCCTGGTGCCGCAGTTCGTCGACCCGCTGTCCGGCGTCCCGGTCGGGGGCCAGGTGCTCGCGCTCGGTTCGCTCAACGTGCTGGCCTGCGCGGTCGTGTACGGCGCGGTCGCGCTCGCCGCCGGGCGGCTCGGCGGGCGGCTGGGCGGCACGCCGACGGCCGCGCGGCGGATGACGCTCGTCTCGGCGGTGCTGCTGATGCTGGTCGCGGGCGTGACGGCGACGGCCTGACGCAACGCTCGGCCGGTGAGTTGCCGGGCAGCTCAGCAGCTCAGACACTCAGTCGGTCAACCCGGTGACCCGCATGGTGATGTTGAGCCGCCCCCGGGCCAGGCCGGTCGCGGGGTCGCAGGTGCCGGGGCGGATCTTCGGAACGCCGTGGTACACGAACCGGGACGGGCCGCCGAAGACGAACAGGTCGCCCGAGGCCAACTCGACGTCCGTCCACGGCCTGGTGCGGTTCTCGGTGTTGCCGAACCGGAAGACGCAGGTGTCGCCGATGCTCAGCGACACCACCGGCGCGCCGGACTTCTCGTCCTTGTCCTGGTGCATCCCGAGCTTGGCCTCGCCGTCGTAGAAGTTGATCAGCGCGGTGTCCGGCGTGTAGTCGTCGCCCGCGGCCGGGTCCTGGTACGCCTCGACGAGCGCGCGCCGGCCCAGCTCCACCATCCAGTCGGGGAACTCCGCGACGGCGGCCCCGTTCACGTCCTCCGCGATGCGGGTGTAGCGGTAGGGCCGCCAGTGCCAGCCGACGCAGACCGTCTGCACCGACATCACGCCACCGCGCGGCAGCCGGGTGTACCGGATCGGCACCGGCCCCACGGCCCAGGCGCGGCACGCCTCGACCAGCCGCCGCTGCTCGTCCAGGCCGAGCCAGCCCGGTACGTGGACGGCGCCGGGCGCGATCTCGGTCCGGGGCCCCGGGCCCTGCTCGAAGAAGGAGAACTGCGCGTCCACCTCGCGGCCGTCCTGTTCTGTCGTGCCCGTCGTGCTGGTCGTACCTGCCGTACGAGTCCTGTGTACGAGGATGCTCCCGCCCTGGTCGGAGGTCCAGGGCAGTCCTACTCTGCGGCGCCCGCGGGGGGAATGTCCGGCGGAATTCGGACATCGTGCTCGCGGGGCGGGGCGGGCGGCTGTGCAGAAGGCCCTTGCCCCTCGGACACCCCGCCGTCACCCACAACCAGCGCTTGGTCAGTAGGATCTGACGATATGACTCATGAAGGGTTGGGGGCCCCTCCGGTCGAGCAGCTCCGACACCACTACATCGTGTGCGGCGGCAACGCCCTGGCCCACCGGCTCGTCCTGGAGCTCGTCGAGCACTACGACGTCCCGGTCATCGCCCTGGTACCCGACCGCACCCGGGACCACGCCCCGCGGATCGAGCAGATACCCGGCGTCGCGGCCGTCGTCGAGTACAGCAGCATCACCGAGGAGGCGCTGCGCGCGGTCCGGACCGGGAGCGCACGCGCGATCGCGCTCGTCGACGGCAGCGACCAGGAGAACATCCACGCCGCGCTCAGCGCCCAGGGCCACAACCCGGACATCCGCATCGTGCTGCGGATGTTCAACCAGCGCCTCGGCGAGAACATCGAGGGCCTGCTCCGCAACGGCGCCGCCCTCTCCGGCTCCGCCACCGCCGCGCCCGCCTTCGCCAACGCCGCCCTCGCCCGGCCCAACTCCGTCCGGGTCGGCGACCGCTTCCTGCACGTCGCCTACGACGAGGACATCGACTCCGGACAGGTCTGCGTCGTCGCCGACCAGATCGACCGGCAGGATCTCAGCCGGCTGCGCCTGCTGCCCGACCTCGCCACTCCCGCCGCCGGGTTCATCGAACTGGCCCGGCGGTTCGGCGACGACGGCCCGGTCCGACCGGGTTCCGGCGCGGCCGGCCCGCCCGTCACCGGGCAGGCACCCGGCGAGGAGGGGACGGAGGGGCAGGAGGGGCAGGGCGACGAGCAGACCGACGGGATCGCGGCCCTGCAGGCCCTGCCGAACCGCCCGCCCGTCCGGATCCCCTGGGCCCGCCGGCTGCGCTGGCGGCTGCTCGACACGCTCCGCTACGTCACCAGCGCCCGGCTGCGCGTGGTGCTCCTCACCGCGCTCGCCGCCGTGCTGCTCTCCTTCGGCGTGCTCTGGTACCTCAACCGCGACTTCGGCTGGACGCTCTACCTGGCCCTGCTCGACCTCGCGGGCGCCGCCCAGCCCGACCAGCCGGGCGCCGGCGGTGGCAGTACCGGCGGGACGTGGCAGCGGGTCGCCCAGGTGGTCATCACCTTCTGCGGCATCACCTTCGCCCCGGTGGCCACCGCGATCATGGTGGAGGTGCTCGCCTCCGGCCGTCGCGGCCAGGCCCGCAGCCCCGGGGCCGGCACCCGTGACCACGTCATCGTCGTCGGCCTCGGCAACGTCGGCACCCGGGTGGCGGCCCTGGTCCACGAACTCGGTGTGCCCGTGGTCTGCATCGAGAACGACCCGCAGGCGCGCGGCATCGCCGCCGTCCGCGCCCTGGGGATTCCGGTGGTGGTCGGCGACGCACCCCTGGAGGCCCAACTGCGCCGGGCCCGCGTCCACCGGAGCCGGGCCGTCGTCGCCGTCACCACCAACGACGCGGCCAACCTGGAGGCGGCTCTGGAGGCCCGCGCCGTCCAGCCCGAAGTCCGCGTGGTGGTGCGCCTGTTCGACGACAACTTCGCGCACCACGTGTACGCCACCCTGGACAACGCGGCGTCCCGCTCGGTGTCCTACCTCTCGGCGCCCGCCTTCGCCGCCGCCCTGATGGGCCGTGAGGTGCTCGGCACCCTGTCGGTGTTCCGCCACGTGCTGCTGATCGCCGAACTGCGGGCCGACGAGGGCACCGGCCTGGTCGGCATGAACCAGCACGACATCGAGGACCCGGGCGGCGTCCGGGTGATCGCCGTACGGCTCGCCCGCCGCCCCGAGGACCACCTGTGGAACTTCGCCGACCGCACCCGCCGGCTGCTGCCCGGCGACCGGGTCGTCGTCGCCGCCACCCGCAGCGGCCTGGCCCGCCTCAACACCCCGGTGGACAACGAGGGCTGACCCGGGCCGTCCGGGGCGCCGGCAGGCCCCGGACGGCCGAGCCGGCCGGTCAGCCGTGCTTGAAGTCGGGTGCCCGCTTCTCGGCGAAGGCGGCCATCCCCTCCTTCTGGTCACCGGTCGCGAACACGGCGTGGAACAGCCGGCGCTCGAACCGCACACCCTCGGCCAGCGTCGTCTCGAACGCCCGGTTGACGCTCTCCTTCATCATGATCGCGGCCGGCAGCGACATCGCCGCGACGGCCTCCGCCGTGGCCAGGGCCTCCGCCAGCAGCTCCGCCGCCGGGACGATCCGGGCCACCAGTCCGGCCCGCTCGGCCTCCTCGGCTCCCATCATCCGCCCGGTCAGGCACAGGTCCATCGCCTTGGCCTTGCCGATCGCCCGGGTGAGGCGCTGCGAGCCGCCGATACCGGGGATGACGCCGAGCTTGATCTCCGGCTGCCCGAACTTCGCGGTGTCCGCCGCCAGCAGGATGTCGCACAGCATCGCCAGCTCGCAGCCGCCGCCCAGCGCGAACCCGGCCACCGCCGCCACGATCGGCTTGCGCAACTGCCCCAGGCGGTCCCACGGCCCGAGCCAGTCGTCGAGGTAGACGTCCGGGAACCGGTTGGCCTGCATCTCCTTGATGTCCGCGCCCGCCGCGAACGCCTTCTCCGACCCGGTGACGACCAGACAGCCGATCTCCGGGTCCCGGTCGAAGGTGGTGGCGGCCGCCACCACCTCGTTCATCAGCTGCGTGTTCAGCGCGTTCAGCGCCTTCGGACGGTTGAGGGTGATCAGGCCGACCCGGCCCTTGCGCTCGACGAGAATCGTCTCGTAGAGCGTGTCGTACCCGGTCGACGTGTCGTCGGTCATCGCCATTGACTCCCATTCGCTGCACGGCGGCACGAGGCCGCTCCCTGACCACCCCACGATCTCCGACCCGCCCCGCCCCGCGCCAGTCTTGACATGCGAGACGACGATCACCCGCCGGCCTGCCCGGATGCGGTCGGACGCGGCGGCGGCGTTCGTCCTCGTCCAGAGCTTCGCCGTGTTCGTCCTGATCGCCACCGTGGACCGGCCGGCCGTGTCCGCCCGCAACGCCGCACGTGGAGCGCTCGTCGCCCGGGTGGGCGGCGACCGGCCGGCCCTGTTCGGGGCGAGACTGCGCAACTTCAACAACCTCGGCGTCATCCTGGGCACCCTCGGCGCCGCCTTCGCCCTCCAGGCCGGCAGCCGGGCGGCCCACACCGTGCTCGTCCTTGCCAACGCGGCGAGCTTCGTGCTCTGCGCGCTGCTGCACCTGCGCGTCCCCGACCACGAAGTCCTGCCCAGGCCCGTGCGGCAGCGCCGTTGGACCGCCTCGCGGCGCACGGCCGGCTGGTGGCCTACGGCGGCCTCGGCGCCCACGAGCCGGTGGTCGCCGACGCCGACGACCTCCTGATGCGGGGCAGGTCGTTGCTGACCTACAACAGCAACCTGCTCGCCCGGACCCACCCCGAACGGCTCGCCGACAGTGCCCGCCGCGCCCTCGACCTGCTCGCCGCCGGCCGGGTGCGGGTGGACGTCACCGCCGAATACGACCTCTCGGAGGCCGCCGTCGCCGTCCAGCGCCCCGCCGAGGGAGCCACCCGGGGCAAGAGCGTGCTCCCCCTGGCCTGAGCGGCCGGTACGGCCGGCGCCGCACCCGTCAGGCGAGGCCGAGTTCGTCGGCGCCCCGGGCGGCGAACCAGCGGGCGACGTCGGCCTCGGACACCTCGGCCAGGGTGGCGGGGGACCAGCGCGGGTCGCGGTCCTTGTCGACGACCTGGGCCCGGATGCCCTCGACCAGGTCGTGGGAGTCCAGGGCGGCGCAGGAGATGCGGTACTCCTGGTCGAGGACGGCCTCCAGGGAGTCGAGCCGGCGGGCGCGGCGGAGCGCCGCCAGGGTGACCTTCAGAGCGGTCGGCGACTTGGCGAGGATCTGTTCGGCGGCCTCCTTGGCCTCCGGGACGCTGCTGGACAGAAGCCGGTCGACGATCTCCTCGACCGTGCCGGCGGCGTAGCAGGTGTCGATCCACTCGCGCTGCCGGGCGAGTGCCCCGGTGGGCGCCGGGGCCGCGAACTCCGAGAGGGCCTCGCCCGGGTCCACGGCCGCCAGGGCGGCGGTGAACCCCGCCAGCCGTTCGCCCGGGACGAAGTGGTCGGCGAAGCCGCAGAGCAGCGCGTCGCCGGCGTCCATCGAGGCGGCGGTCAGGGCGAGGTGGGTGCCGAGCCCGCCCGGCGCGAGGGCCAGCAGGCGGCTGCCGCCGACGTCCGGGACGAGCCCGATCCTGGTCTCGGGCATGGCGACCGCGGAGCGCTCGGTGACGATCCGCACGCTGCCGTGCGCGGCGAGGCCGACGCCGCCTCCCATGGTGATGCCGTCCATCAGGGCGACGTACGGCTTCGGGTAGCGGGCGATCAGCGCGTTCAGCGCGTACTCGTCCCGGAAGAACGCCCGGGCGCCCGCGCCGCCCGCCTTGGCGTCGTCGTGGATCGCCCGGACGTCGGCGCCGGCGCAGAGGCCGCGCCCGCCCGCGCCGCTCAGCACCACGGTGCGGACGCCGTCGTCCGCCGCCCACGCGTCGAGCGCCGTGCGGACGGCGGTGAGCATGCCGTGGGTGAGCGAGTTGAGCGCGCGCGGCCGGTCCAGGACGATGCGGCCGGCCCGGCCGTCCCTGTGCAGCTGTACCTCTGTGGTCATCGGGCCGCTCCTGTCCCCTCGGTGCCGATCGCCGTGCTCCGGATCCTCCGGATCTTCCCGACACCGTACCCGGGGCCGCCGGGCGGCCCGGTCAGGGCAGGATGCGGCCGGTCACCTCGCCGAAGCCGATCCGGGTGCCGTCCGGGCCGGGAGCGGTGGCGGTGATGGTGACCTCGTCGTCGTTCTCCAGGTAGGCCCGGGTGGTGCCGTCGGGGAGCTTGAGGGGCTCCTCGCCGTTCCAGGTGAGCTCGATCAGCGAGCCGCGGGTCTGCGGGTCGGGGCCGCTGACGGTGCCGGAGGCGTAGAGGTCGCCCGTTCGCAGCGAGGCGCCGTTGGCGGTCATCTGGGCGAGCTGCTGGGCGGCCGTCCAGTACATGGTGGCGAACGGCGGGTGTGAGACGGGGTGGCCGTTGAGCCGGATCTCCAGGGCGATGTCCAGGCCCCAGGGGTCGCCGGCCCGGTCGTCGAGGTAGGGCAGCGGCTCGGTGTCGCGGGCGGGCGGGGCGACCCGGGCGTGCTCCAGGGCCTCCAGCGGGACGACCCACGGGGAGACCGAGGTCGCGAAGGACTTGCCGAGGAAGGGGCCGAGCGGCACGTACTCCCAGGCCTGGATGTCGCGCGCGGACCAGTCGTTGACCAGGCAGACGCCGAAGACGTGCTCGCGGAAGCCGTCGAGCGGCACCGGAGTGCCGAGGGCGGACGGCGTGCCGACGACGAAGCCGACCTCCGCCTCGATGTCCAGGCGCCGGGTCGGTCCGAAGCCGGGCGCGGCGTCGGCGGGTGCCTTGCGCTGCCCGTGCGGGCGTACGACGGGGGTGCCGGAGACGACGACGGTGCCGGCCCGGCCGTGGTAACCGATCGGCAGGTGCTTCCAGTTGGGCGTGAGCGGCTCGGCGCCGGGGCGGAAGATCCGGCCGACGTTCACCGCGTGGTGCTCGGAGGAGTAGAAGTCGACGTAGTCGGCGACCTCGAACGGCAGGTGCAGGACGGCGTCGGCGAGCGGCACCAGCAGCGGGCCCAGCGCGCTGCGGTAGGCCTCGTCGGTGAGCCAGGCCGTCAGTCCCGCGCGTACCTCGGCCCAGGTCGGACGCCCGGCCGCCAGCAGGGGGTTGAGCGTGTCGGCGTCGAGCAGCACCGAGGGGGCGCCGGCGGCGCGGGCGGCTGCGCCCGCGTCCAGCACGAACTCGCCGATCCGGACGCCGATCCGCCGGCCGGGCCGGTCGGCGGTGCTGAAGACCCCGTACGGGAGGTTGTGCACGCCGAACGGCGAGTCCTGTGCGATGGCGAGCCAGGTGGCGGCGGTCAACGGTCCTCCAGGTGCGGGAGCGGTGGTCCTGGCGTCAGCAGGCCGAGGCCGGCCAGGTCGTCCAGGGGTTCGGCGATGCTGCAGGTGCCGAACGAGGTGAAGGACGCCCTGGCGGCCGAGATCTGATCCCCGGTCAGCCGGGCGGCCGCGTTCGCGAGGATATCGCCCGAGCGCTCCCGCAGCGCGTCCGCCGTGCCCCGGCGGTCGCCGTCGCGGGCGGCTAGTGCGGCCAGCAGGACGTTCAGGAAGCCGTGGTGCTCGAAGCCGGTGAGCCGGTCCGTGTGGCGGACGGCGTGGTGCAGGCCGGCCGTGCACTTGTACGGGACGGCGCGTTCGGCGCAGGCCATCAGCGCCCCGGCCAGCTCGTACACGCCGGGGAAGGCCTCGGCGTTGAGCCCGCCGGTGCGGAACTTGGCGCGGTAGGGCGTCCCGGCGAGCACGTCCAGGGCGTCCTCGACGCGGCTGTCGCGCGGGAGTTCGAGGTAGGCGGTGGTGCCGGGGGGCAGCAGTTCGTCCAGCGCGGCGACGCTCCGGCGGACGTCGGCCGCGACCAGTTCGACGGTCGCGAGGCGGTACGGCGCGGCGGCCTTCAGGGCTTCGGCCAGGTTCGGGCTGCCCCCCGGCAGCACGAGCCCGACCCGCAGCGGGCCGGCCCCGGACGGTCCGGCCAGCGGCCCGTCCAGCAGCCCGGCCAGCGCGCCCAGCCGGCCCGCTCCGCAGAGGAGCGGGCCGACCGACTCGGCGTACCAGGAGGCGCGGTGGGCCCGGTGCGCGGGCACCGCCTCGACGAGCGGCAGGTCGCCGGGCGGGAACACCGCCGCGTCGTCGAACAGCGCCCGGAACAGCGGCGGGACCTGCGGCGGGGCCGGGTCGGCAGCCGGCCGGACGGCCGGACGGGTGCTGCTCACCGGCCCGGCCCCCGCCCGGACCACGTCCAGGCGTAGCCCGGGTCCTCGCACTCCCGGCCGCCCTCACCGAGCTCCAGCGGGCGGAAGGTGTCGACCATGACGGCGAGTTCGTCGAAGAACTCGGCGCCGATGCTGCGCTCGTACGCGCCGGGCTGCGGCCCGTGGGTGTGGCCGCCGGGGTGCAGCGAGATGGAGCCCTGGGCGATGCCGGAGCCCTTGCGGGCGGCGTAGTCGCCGCCGCAGTAGAACATCACCTCGTCGCTGTCGACGTTGGAGTGGTAGTACGGCACCGGGATCGACAGCGGGTGGTAGTCCACCTTGCGGGGCACGAAGTTGCAGATCACGAAGCCGTTGCCCTCGAACACCTGGTGGGCGGGCGGTGGTTGGTGGATCCGGCCGGTGATCGGTTCGAAGTCCCGGATGTTGAAGACGTACGGGTACAGGCAGCCGTCCCACCCGACCACGTCGAACGGGTGCTGCGGGACGGTGTACCGGGTGCCCGAAACCCCTCCCGGCCCACGGTGCTTGACCAGCACGTCGACATCCTGGCCGTCGGCCAGCAGCGGCGCCGCCGGGCCGCGCAGGTCCCGCTCGCAGTACGGTGCGTGCTCCAGCAGCTGCCCGTACTTGGAGAGGTAGCGCTTGACCGGGGTGATGTGGCTGTTCGCCTCGATGCAGTACGCCCGCAGCGGCTCGTCGCCCGTCGGGACCCAGCGGTGGGTGGTGGCCCGGGGGATGAGGACGTAGTCGCCCGGGCCGGCCTCCAGTGCGCCGAAGACCGTCTCCACCACGGCCGTGCCGGACTCCACGTACACGCACTCGTCGCCGAGCCCGTTGCGGTAGAGCTCGCTCGGGGCGCCGGCGGCGACGTAGCCGATCCGGACGTCGCCGTTGCCGAGCACCAGCCGGCGGCCGGTGACGGCGTCGGCGGACTTCCACTCCTGGCCGGCGAACAGCTCGTGCAGCCTGAGGTGGCGGGGGAGCAGCGGGTGGTTGGGCACGGTGGCCTGGTCCGGCAGCTCCCACGGCACGGCGTCGACGATGGCCGACGGGATGCCCCGGTGGTAGAGCAGCGAGGAGTCGGAGGAGAAGCCCTCCTCACCCATCAGCTCCTCGTAGTACAGGCCGCCCTCGGGGGTTCGGTGCTGGGTGTGCCGCTTGGGCGGGATGCTGCCCAGCTGCCGGTAGTGCGCCATCGTCCGCTCTCCCTTGAGCCGATGCCGGTGTCTCGATGCCGGCGTCTCGTTGCCGGTGCCCGTCGGGCCGGTCAGAGGTTGCCGCGACGGTCCTGCTCGCGCTCCAGGGACTCGAAGAGCGCCTTGAAGTTGCCCTTCCCGAAGCCGAGCGAGCCATGCCGCTCGATGAACTCGAAGAACACCGTCGGCCGGTCGCCCTGCGGCTTGGTGAAGATCTGCAGCAGGTAGCCGTCCTCGTCACGATCGACCAGGACGCCGCGCTTCTTGAGCTCCTCGACCGGCACCCGGACGTGCCCGATCCGGGCCCGCAGCTCCGGGTCGTCGTAGTACGAGTCAGGGGTGGCGAGGAACTCGACGCCGCGCGCCCGCAGGATGTCCACGGTGGCGAGGATGTCGTTGGTGGCGAGCGCCAGGTGCTGGCAGCCGGGGCCGCCGTAGAACTCCAGGTACTCGTCGATCTGCGACTTCTTCTTGGCGACGGCCGGCTCGTTCAGCGGGAACTTCACCCGGTGGTTGCCGCTCGCGACGACCTTGGACATCAGTGCGGAGTACTCGGTGGCGATGTCGTCCCCGACGAACTCGGCCATGTTCACGAAGCCCATGACCTGGTTGTAGAAGCGCACCCACTCGTCCATCCGGCCGAGCTCCACGTTGCCGACCGCGTGGTCCAGCGCCTGGAACAGCCGCCTGGGCGCACCCTCGGGCCGCCGCACCCGGCTCTCGGCGACCACGTAGCCGGGCAGGTAGGGGCCGTGGTAGCGGGAGCGGTCGATCAGGGTGTGCCGGGTCTCGCCGTAGGTGGCTATGGCGGCGCGGCGCACGGTGCCGTGCTCGTCGGAGACGTCGTTCGGCTCCTCCAGCACGGTGGCGCCCTGGGCGCGGGCGTGGGCGATGCACTTGTCGACGTCCGGCACCTCCAGGGCCAGGTCGACGACGCCGTCGCCGTGCCGGCGGTGGTGGTCCAGCAGCGCACTGTCGGGGGCGACCCCGCCCTTGATCACGAAGCGGCAGGAGCCGGAGCGCAGCACGAACGCCTTGCGGTCGCGGCGGCCGTTCTCGGGCCCGGAGTAGGCGACCAGCTCCATGCCGAAGACGGCCTGGTAGAAATGGGCCGTCTGGGTGGCGTTGCCGGTCACGAAGACGATGGCGTCCTGGGCGATGACCGGGAACGGGTCCGTGGCGGGGTCGTGTTCGACGAGGCCGACCAGGCGCCGCAGCTGCTCGGCGTCGAGGCCGGCCTCGCGCTCCTCGGGGGTCAGCTCAAGGGCGTGCGACTGCGTGGTCATGGGGTCTCCTCCACGGTGAGGCCTCCGCGCCGCAGGGGTGGGCGGAGCGGTTGATCGCCGAGCTTGCTCCTAGCGGGCCGGTTGGGCAACAGGTCGCGATTCCACTGCTCAATGTGTACAAGCTGAGCAGGAAATCGCTTCCGGTGCTGCACAGATTGCATGGCTCCGGGGCGGGTCAGGGTCCGTCCGCCTCCCGATCCGGGGCCGCCAGGTGGCGGAGGAACCAGTCCCGGGCCAGGCCCGCGACTGCTTCCAGGGTGCCCGGCTCCTCGAACAGGTGCGTCGCGTGCGGCACGACGGCCAGCTCGCTCACGCCGGGCAGCCGCTCCCGGGCCCGTCGGTTGAGGTCGATCACCACCGCGTCCCGGCCGCCGACGATCAGCAGGGTCGGCGCCGCCACCCGGGCGAGCCAGGAGCCCGCCAGGTCCGGCCGCCCGCCGCGCGAGACGACGGCCCGGACCTGGGCCCCGGGCTGCGCGGCCGTCCAGAGCGCGGCGGCGGCGCCCGTACTCGCGCCGAACAGGCCGAGCGGCAGGCCGCGCACGTCGGGCTCGCCGGCCAGCCGGCCGGTGACGGCAGCGAGCCGGGTGCCGAGCAGCCCGACGTCGAACACCTTGTGCCGGTCCGCCGCCTCCTCCTCGGTGAGCAGGTCGAAGAGCAGGGTGGCCAGGCCCGCGCCGCCCAGGAACTCCGCGACGAACCGGTTGCGCGGGCTGCGCCGGCTGCTGCCGCTGCCGTGCGCGAACACCACCAGGCCGGTGGCGGCGCGGGGCACGGCGAGCCGGCCGCCGAGCCGCACTGCCCCGGCCGGCAGGGTGATCTCGCGGTCCACCGGGCGGTGCGAACTGTGGGGGCCGGTGAAGCGGGCCAGGCAGTGCAGCACCTCGGCGTCGGTGGTCTGCGTGAAGTCGTCGTAGAACTCGCCGATCGCGTAGAACGGGGACGGAGTGCCGACGCAGACCAGCTCGTCGGCGACGCCGGCCAGCCGGTGCGTCCAGTCGGGGGGTGCCACCGGCACCGCGAGCACCACCCGCGCCGCGCCCCTGGCCCGGACGATGCCGCAGGCGGCCCGGGCGGTCGACCCGGTGGCGATGCCGTCGTCGACCACCACGACGGTGCGTCCGCGCAGGTCGAGCGGCGCCCGGCCGCCCCGGTAGCGGGTGGCCCGGCGGTGCAGTTCGGCGCGTTCCGCCCGCTCCACCTCGGCGAGCCGGCCGGGGGTGACCGCGGCCATCCGGACCACTTGGTCGTTGATCACCCGCGCGCCGTCCTCGCCGATCGCGCCCATGCCCAGTTCGGGCTGCGACGGGACGCCCAGCTTGCGGATCACGCAGATGTCCAGCGGCGCGCCGATCGCGTCCGCCACCTCGGCGGCCACCGGGAGGCCGCCCCGGGGGAGGGCGACCACCACGGTGTCCGGGCCGCGCAGGTGGGCCAGGCGGGCGGCGAGCCGGTGCCCGGCGTCGGTCCGGTCGGTGAAGTGCGTACCGGCCGAGGGTGCACCCATGAAGTCTCTGGCGGTGAATTGCATGACCACTGCCTCCACCGTCCACGGTACGTCCGCGGGGGCGCGGATCGCGGTGCCGCCCGGTGATCGTCCGGTGATCGTTCCGGGCCGGGACCGGGCCGGAACCGGGGCCGGACCGGAGCGGGCCCGGGCTGCCGGGGCCGGTGCGGCGGGGGTGTGGCCGGGCCGCGACCGCAGTGGCCGCTCCCCGCCGCAGGCCCACGGGCCCGGGGTCCGGGCGGCTACTGCCCCTTGACGAATGCTTTGCGTGGCCCAATCATCATGGTCGCGTCAACTTTGCGGCGGGCCAACCGACTTCGTCCGCAGGTGACGACGCGCGTTCCGTTCTGCCCCACCAGAATCTGGAGCCTCCATTGAGCCAGCGCATCACGCGGCGATCCCGCCTGCGCCGAACCACCCTCGCAGGCGGGACGGTCGTCACGCTCGCCGCCACCCTGCTCGCACCCGCGGCCCTCTTCGCGCCCGCCGCCCAGGCCCGGCCCGCCGCCGCACCGCCGGCCGCGCAGGCACTGGCCGCCGCGCCCGACATCCCGGTCGCCAACGTCAAGGCGCACCTGGCCAAACTGCAGTCGATAGCCACCGCCAACGGCGGCAACCGGGCCCACGGCAAGGCCGGCTACAAGGCTTCGATCGACTACGTGAAGGGCCAGTTGGACGCGGCCGGCTTCACCACCGCGCTGCAGTCCTACACCTACGGCGGTGCCACCGGCTGGAACCTGATCGCCGACTGGCCGGGCGGGGACGCCTCGCACGTCGTGATGGTCGGCGCGCACCTCGACTCGGTCACGGCCGGTCCGGGCATCAACGACGACGGCTCCGGCTCGGCCGGCATCCTGGAGGCCGCGCTCGCCGTCTCCCGGGCCGCCCTGCAGCCCGCGAAGCACCTGCGCTTCGGCTGGTGGGGCACCGAGGAGGCCGGCATGGTCGGCTCCAAGAACTACGTCAACAGCCTCTCCAGCGCCGATCGTTCGAAGATCGAGTCCTACCTCAACTTCGACATGATCGGCTCGCCGAACCCGGGCTACTTCGTCTACGACGACGACACCGCGCTGGACCAGCTGTTCCAGGGCTACTTCTCCGGCCTGGGCGTCGCCACCGAGCCCGAGACCGAGGGCGACGGACGCTCCGACCACTCGCCGTTCAAGAACGCCGGAATCCGGGTCGGCGGCCTGTTCAGCGGCGCCGACTACATCAAGACGGCCGCCCAGGCGGCGAAGTGGGGCGGCACCTCCGGCCAGGCCTTCGACCGCTGCTACCACGCCTCCTGCGACACCTCGGCCAACATCAACGACACCGCGCTGGACCGGATGAGCGACGCCATCGCGTACGCGCTCTGGACGCTCGGCACCGGCACCACCACCCCGCCGGCCGGCACCGTCTTCGAGAACACGACGGACGTGGCCATCCCGGACAACGGCGCGGCCGTGACCTCCTCGGTCGCTGTCACCGGCGTGAGCGGCAACGCCCCCGCCGCGCTCAAGGTCGGGGTGGACATCAAGCACACCTGGCGCGGCGACCTGGTGATCGACCTGGTCGCGCCGGACGGCAGCACCTACCGGCTGAAGTCCAGCGCCAACGACTCCGCGCCGAACGTGCTGACCACCTACACGGTGAACGCCTCGGCCGAACTCGCGGCCGGCACCTGGAAGCTGAAGGTCCAGGACGTCGGCCCGCAGGACACCGGCTACATCGACAGCTGGAAGCTCACCTTCTGATCCCACCCCCCGAGCCCCGGGTGGTGGTGCCGAGGAGCAGTGCGGCACCACCACCCGGCCAGGCGTCAGCCCTGCATCTCGTAGGCCCCGGCCAGGCCCTCGACCTGGGCCCACACCCGGGCCGCCCGCCCGGCGTCGGCCACCGGCCGGCGGACGTGCGCGAGCGCCCAGGCGGCCTGCGCCTCGCTCGCGCCGGACTTGCCGTGCATCTCGGTGGCGTGGGTCGAGAAGTCCCGCACCAGCACGTCGAAGATCTCGTCCAGCAGGTCGCCGTCCAGACCGGTCAGCCCGGCCTGCTCCAGCACCAGGTGGCCGTAGACGACGAGCGCGAACAGCTGGCCCAGCGAGAGCAGGAAGTCCAGGTCCTGCTGCTGCTCCGGGCTCGGCGCGTGGGCGGCGAGCAGCGCGCAGAGGCCTTCGGCCTGCTCGCGGAACCGGGCCACGTTCGGGACGTGCGCGTGCGCGTCGTAGGCCGTCCGCCAGTCGTGGAAGCGGATCGCGCCGAGGCCGCGGGCCGGGCCCTGCCGGAACAGGAACGCGTCGTCGGCACCGTCCAGGCGGGTCGGCACCGGGGCGTACTCGGCCGGGGCGAAGAGGTAGTTGCCCATGAACTTGAGGATCAGGGCCAGGTTGACGTGGACCGTGCCCTCCAGCTTCGGCAGGCCGCGGATGTCCTTCGCGGCCTTGTCGAAGTAGGTGTCCGCCTCGAAGCCCTTGGCCGCGATGACGTCCCACATCAGGTCGATGACCTTCTCGCCCTCGGTGGTGACCTTCATCTTGGTCATCGGGTTGAAGAGCAGGTAGCGGCGGTCCTCCGGCGAGGCTGAGCGGAAGTAGTCGGCGGCCCGGGCGCTGAACAGCTTCATCGCTGTGAGCCGGGCGTACGCGTCGGCCAACTCCCGGCGCACGTGCGGGAAGTCGGTGACCTTCTTGCCGTACAGCACCCGGTTGTGGGCGTGCGTGACGGCCTCGTACATCGCGTGCTCGCAGATGCCGACGGACGCGGTGCAGAGGTTGAACTTGCCGACGTTGACGGTGTTCAGCGCGGCGTCGAAGGCGGCCTTGCCGGTGTGCAGGACGTCCTCGGCGCGCACCGGGTACTCGTCGAGGCGGAACTCGCTGACGTACATCTGCGCGTTCACCACGTTCTTCACCAGGTGGTACGCCTCGTGCCGGCTGTCGGCGGCGAAGAAGACGTAGCCCTCGGGCCCGTCGACGTCCGAGCGGCGGCCGAACACCGAGACCAGGCCGGCCACGTTGCCGTTGCCGATGTAGTACTTGGAGCCGCTCGCGGTGAAGCCGCCCGCGCCGTCCGGGGTGAGGATCATGTCGGTGGAGTAGATGTCGGCGCCGTGGGTGCGCTCGGACAGCCCGAAGGCCATCACGTGACCCTCCGTCAGCAGCTTCGCGGCGCGGGCCCGGACGGCCTCGTTCTCGCTCTGCCAGACCGGCCCGAGGCCGAGGATGGTGACCTGCCAGGTGTACCAGTAGCCGAGCCCGTAGAAGCCCAGGATCTCGTTGAGTTCGGCGATCCGGGCGGTGTCCCAGCGCTTGGAGGCGTCGCCGCCGGCCTCGCCGGCCGGGGTCAGGAAGGCCGCGAACAGGCCCTCCTTGGCGGCGAACTCGAGGAAGTCGCCGTACCAGGAGCGGTCGATGTACGAGTCGATCAGGGCCTTCTTGCCGCGCGACTCGAACCAGTCGACGGTGGCACGCAGCAGCCGGCGGGTCGGCTCGTCGAACTGCACGGGGTCGTAGGTACGCGGGTTGAACAGCATGGTGTCGTCCCTGAGGGTTGAGGTCCGGTGGTCAGTTGCCGAGGCGGTGCAGGGTGGCGAGCACGTCGTCCAGCCAGGCGAGGGTCATCCGCTCGTACTCGATGCCGCCGCGCAGCACCACGTGCTGCAGCTGCTGCTGGGCGTCGAGGGCGGCCGGGTCGGGGAAGTCGCGCTGCTCGCCGGTGAGATAGCGCGCCAGCAGGGCGGCGTGCAGGCCGCGGTGCCGTTCGACCTCGGCGACCAGCGCGGACGGGTCGTCGAAGGCGGCCGCGCGGATCTTGACGGCGAGCTCGTGCCGGACGGTCTCCGGTTCGACGGGCTCGCGCAGCCAGCCGGCCAGCACGTCGCGGCCGGGCCCGGCCGCCGAGTAGACCTTCTTGTCCGGCCGGCCGTCCTGGGCGACCTCCTCGGCGTCGATCCAGCCGTCGGCCTCCATCCGCCGCAGCACGCGGTAGATCTGCTGGTGGGTGGCCGTCCAGAACCGTCCGATCGAGCGGTCGAACCGCCGGGCCAGCTCGTAGCCGGACCCGGGCTTCTCCAACAGCGAGACGAGGATCGCGTGCTCCAGTGCCATGCCCGCATCCTGCTATGCAACGAGTTGCATAGGCAATCCCGCTCCACCCGGTTGAGACACAGCTCACGCGGGACACTGGAGGGTGCGAGACCGACGACCCGGAGGGAGCCGCCATGTTCGGCAGCAGCAAGGCCTACAGCTGTTTCGCGGTGGACGACATCAAGAAGGCGAGGGAGTTCTACGGCGGCCCACTGGGCCTGGAGGTGTCCGAGGAGCACGGGCTGCTCTTCCTCCACCTCGCCGGCGGGGCGCGCGTCCTCGTCTATCCGAAGGAGGACCACGTACCGGCCGGTTTCACCGTCCTCAACTTCCCCGTCGAGGACATCGACACGGCCGTCGGGCAGCTCGCCGGGCTGGGTGTGACCTTCGAGCGCTACCCGGGCATCGAGGCCGACGAGAAGGGCGTCTCCCGTGGCTGGGGGCCGGCCATCGCCTGGTTCAAGGACCCGGCGGGGAACATCCTGGCGGTGCTGCAGGACATGTAGGCCCGGTGCCGTCCGGCGGCCCCGGCCGCGGGCAGAATGGGCCGGTGACGATCGACGACGCCCGCCTGCTGCGCTGGCGGATGCACGCCCAACTGGCGCCGGCGGAGCCCGCCACCGTGGCGGACGCGGCCGGCCGGGCGGCCGGGATCCAGGCGCAGGACGCACCGGCGGCCCGGCTCGGGCTGCGGGCCCGCGGAGTGCGCACGCCCCGGCAGGTCCAGGCGGCCCTGGAGACGGGCGAGGTGGTCTCCAGCTGGCTGATGCGCGGCACCCTGCACCTCGTGCCGGCGGACGACCTGCCGTGGCTGCTGGGGATCTTCGGGGCGCGGAACGTGGCCGCCGGTGCCGGGCGCCGGCGGCAGCTGGGGCTCACCGAGGAGGTCTGCGCGCAGGCGCTGGCGGTCATCCCCGAGGTGCTGCGGGCCCCGCTGGGGCGGGCCGAGCTGATCGCCGCCCTGATCGGCCGGGGTGTGGCGGTCGACCCGGCCGGGCAGGCGCCCCACCATCTGGTGGGCTACGCGGCGGCCCGCGGACTGATCCGCCGGGGCGCGGAGGTGGCGCCCCGCGAGCCCGGCTACGTCCTGCTCGACGGTCCGCCGCCCGAGCCGGCGGGTGACACGGAGCGCGCCGCGCTGGCCGCGCGCTACCTCGCGGCCTTCGGCCCGGCGGGCCCGGCGGACTTCGCCGCGTGGTCCGGCCTGCCGTTGGCCGTCTGCCGCCGGGCCCTGGCCGATGCCGGCCTGCCGGAGGTGGCGCCCGGCCTGTTCGCCGACCCCGGCACCGAGCCCCCGCCCGGCCCGGTGCACGTCCGGCTGCTGGGCGCGTACGACAACTACCTGCTCGGCTACCGCGACCGTGCGGCGATGCTGGACCCGGCGTTCGCCGGGCGGATCAACGCCGGCGGCGGAGTGATCCACCCGGCGCTGGTCGCCGACGGGCGGGTGCTGGGCCGGTGGCGCGTCGAGCGGGCCCGGGGCGCCGCGACACTGGCGGTGGAGCCGTTCGGCCCGCTGGCGCGGTCGGTCCGGGGTGCGGTGGCGGCCGAGACCGAGGCCGTCGGGCGGTTCCTGGGGGAGGAGCTGGAACTCCGGGTGGCCGGGCCGTGACGGCGGGGCACCGTGACGTCCGGCGGGCTCCGATCGTTCCCCAAAACGGGGCAGAATGTTAGAAAAGGGTCAAACTGGGTAGTGAGCTTGCGCCTTCCATGTTCCGCAACCAAGGAGGTGGTATCGGTGTCTACCCAGATTCCGATGGGCATGGAGCATCACCCGGACATCGTCGAACTCCGGGAGCACTACGAGCGGGTCACCGCGACCCCGACGGCGCAGGGCGTCGAGGCGCTGGCCGTGCTGGCCGGTCTCTTCCTGGCCATCTCGCCATGGGTCGTGGGCTTCACCAACTTCAGCACACTGACCGTCAACAACCTGGTCCTCGGTCTCGCCTTCGCCGCGCTGATGGGCGGCTACGGCACCGCGTACGAGCGCACCCACGCCCGTGCCTGGGCGGCCACGCTGATCGGTGTCTGGTGCATGATCGCGCCCTGGGTGGTCTCCGGGAACGTGGACATCCGGCGGACGATCACGACGAACCTGATCACCGGCGGCATCATGCTGCTGCTCGGCCTGGCCGCCATCTCCACGGCGTCCATGAAGGCCAACGGCGCCGCGATGCGCAGGGCCTCGTCCGACCGGGCCACCGGCGGCCGCGGCAGCGGGGGAGGGACCTGACCGCGCCGGCCGCAGCCGGCGAACCCGTACCGCGCTCCCACCGGGCCCGGGGACGCGAACCGAGGGCGCAGGATCCCCTGCGCCCTCGGTGCCGTACCGGGGGCGGGGGTCAGGGCCGGGTCATCCGGAGCACGTCCAGCGCCTCGTCCAACTGGGCCTCGGTGAGCCTGCCCTGCCCCAGGTACCCGCGCTCCAGCACCACCTGACGGATGGTCTTCCGCTCCGCCACCGCCTGCTTGGCGACCTTGGCGGCCTCCTCGTAGCCGATGTACCGGTTGAGCGGGGTGACCACCGAGGGCGAGGACTCCGCGTACTCGCGGGCCCGCTCGACGTTGGCCGTGACGCCGTCCACCGTGCGGTCGGCGAGCAGCCGGGCGCTGTTGGCGAGCAGCCGGACCGACTCCAGCACGTTGCGGGCGATCACCGGCAGCATCACGTTCAGCTCGAAGTTGCCGCTCGCACCGGCCACCGTGACCGTCGTGTCGTTGCCGATCACCTGGGCGGCGACCATCAGCACCACCTCGGGCAGCACCGGGTTCACCTTGCCGGGCATGATCGACGACCCCGGTTGGAGATCCGGCAGGTTGATCTCGGCCAGGCCGGTGCGCGGGCCGGACCCCATCCAGCGCAGGTCGTTCGCGATCTTGGTGAACCCGACCGCGACCGTCCGGAGCTGGCCGCTCAGCTCCACCAGGCCGTCCCGGGCGCCCTGCGCCTCGAAGTGGTCGCGCGCCTCGGTCAGCGGCAGGCCCGTCGCCCGCGCCACCTCCGCGATCACCGCGGCGGCGAAGCCCGGCGGAGTGTTGATGCCGGTGCCCACCGCGGTGCCGCCCAGCGGCAGCTCCGCGACCCGGGGGAGCGTCGCCAGCAGCCGCTCCCGCCCGTACCGGACCTGGGCCGCGTACCCGCCGAACTCCTGCCCCAGGGTGACCGGGGTGGCGTCCATCAGGTGCGTCCGGCCGGACTTCACCACCGACTCGAACTCGGCCGACTTGCGCTCCAGGGCCTCGGCCAGGTGCTCCAGCGCCGGGATCAGATCCTGGATGACGGCCGCCGTCGCCGCGATGTGGATCGAGGACGGGAAGACGTCGTTGGACGACTGGCTCGCGTTGACCTGGTCGTTCGGGTGCACCGGCCGCCCGAGCCGCTCGCCCGCCAGGGTCGCGATCACCTCGTTCGCGTTCATGTTCGAGGACGTGCCGGAGCCGGTCTGGAACACGTCCACCGGGAACTGGTCGTCCAGCCCGCCGGCCGCCACCTCCTCGGCCGCCGCCGCGATCGCCGCCGCCGTCTCCTCGTCCAGCACGCCGAGCCGGGCGTTCACCCTCGCCGCCGCAGCCTTGATCCGCGCCAGTGCGGCGATGTGCGCCCGCTCCAGCCGCTGGCCGGACACCGGGAAGTTCTCGACCGCGCGCTGGGTCTGCGCCTGCCATCTGGCGGCCAGCGGCACCCGTACCTCACCCATCGAGTCGTGCTCGACCCGGAACAGCTCCTGCTCGTCACCCATGGTGCGACAGCCTCCTACTCGGCTCCTGCGCGGCCCCGGCTCCGACCAGGGCGGTCCGGTTCCCGATCAGCAGAGCCGCGAACGGGCCCCAGGTATTTCCGGCGCACCCGAACGAGTGACCGGTCAGTCGCCGGTGGTGGTGGCGGCGAACGCGGAGCGCAGGTGCTGTTGTGCGGCGGGGGCGCCGCCGTGGCCGGTGGTGGCGAGGTGGTCGAGGCCGAGGAGGGCGGCTCCGAGGACGGGCGGGGCGACGACGACGCGGGGTTCGGCGTGCGGTGCGGCGGCGGCGAGGCGGGCGGTGACGTTGTCGATCAGCAGCGGCTGGCGGGAGGCCAGGACGCCGCCGCCGAGGACGACCGGGGTGGCCTCGTCGAGCAGGCCGAGCCGGGTGAGGGCGACGACGGCGAGCCGGGTGATCTCGTCGGCCTGGCGGTCGACCAGCTGGAGGGCGGTGGCGTCGCCGGCCTGCGCGGCGGTGAACAGCAGCGGCACGATCTCGTGCAGCCGTTCGCGGTCGAGCTGCCCGCGATGGACGGCGGCGGCGACGTCGGCCGCGCTCGGCAGTCCGAAGTGGGTGGCGATGGCGCCGGCGAGGGCGGTGGGGCCGCCCCGGCCGTCCTCGGAGCGGACGGCGTGCCACATGCTGGCCGCCGCGAGTCCGGCGCCGCCGCCCCAGTCGCCGGTGAGTTCGCCGAGGGCAGGGAAGCGGGCGGTGCGGCCGTCCGGCAGCAGGCCGACGCAGTTGATGCCCGCGCCGCAGACCACCGCGACACCGCGCGGCCCGTCGGTGCCGGCCCGCAGCAGCCCGAAGGTGTCGTTCACGACCGCCGAACTCGCCCCCCAGCCCCGCTCCTCGACGGCGGCCTGCAGAAGCTGCTCCTCGACCGGCAGGTCGGCGTTGGCGAGAGCGGCACTGACCCGGGCCGCCAGGGGGTACCCGGGGAGGGCGCCGGCCCGCCCGGCGACTGCGGCCACCAGGGGGGCGAGCCCCGCCACGGCCGCCTCCGCCCCGGCCGTCCGGGGCCGGAACCCGCCGCCCCGCGCGGTGGCCAGCAGCGCGCCGTCGGCCCCGACGAGGGCGACGTCGGTCTTGCTGTTGCCCGCGTCGATGGCCAGGACTCCGGAGGGGGTGGTGCGGACGGCGCTCACGGGCTGCTCCTCAGGCGGGTGCGGTCGCGACCGCGGTGCCGGTCGGGGGTGGCCGCGGTGCACGGTCCTGCCGCTACCGGGCCTGCTTGACGGTGGCGTCGATCTCCTTCGCGGTCGCCCGCAGGCCCGCCGCGAGATCGGTCCGGCGGCCGGACTCGTAGGCATAGCCCAGATTCTGGATCGAGGCGAGGTAGGCGCCGCCGTCGATGTTGGCCGGCGTGGTGCCGGAGTACGGATTCCGGGCGATGTCGACGAACGTCCGGAACTTCGGGTCGGCGTCCAGCTCCGGGGAGTCGAGCGCGGCGAAGGTGCTCGGCACGTTGCGGATCGCGTTGGCGAAGCCCACCACGGCGTCGGTGTCGGTGGTCAGGAACTTCACCAGCTCCCAGGCCGCCGTCCGCTTGTCGGTGTGCGCCCCGATGCCGATGACGGTGCCCGTCAGGTAGCCGCGGCCGTAGGTGTCGGCCTGGTCGTCCGGCACCGGGAACGGCGCCGTGGCCCACTCGAAGTCCGGCTCGTCCTCGGCCAGTGAGGCGGTCCGCCACTCACCGTCGAGCGCCATCGCCACCTGGCCGGTCCCGAACGGGTTGGCCGCGCTGAACTCGTCGCCGAGGGAGGTGCGGAACTTCTCCAGCTTGTCGAAGCCGCCGAGCTTGTCGACCAGGCCCTTCTGCCAGCGGAACATCGCGGCGGCCTTCGGGTCGGTGGCGATGTCCGACCTGCCGTCGGCTCCGAAGTAGCCGGGCCCGTACTGGCCGAGGTAGTGCTCCGGCGCGGTCTCGTACCCGTGGTAGACGGGCAGGAAGCCGAGCTGCCGGAAGCCGTCGCCCCGGGGGATCGTCAGCCGCACCGCGTCGGCGTCGAACTCGCTGAGCGTCCTCGGCGGGTCGGTGATGCCCGCCGCCGCGAAGGCCGTCCTGTTGTAGTAGAGGCCGTACGCGTCCCCGAGCAGCGGCAGTGCGCACTGGTCGCCCTGGTACCGCGTGTAGGCCAGCATCGTGGCGGGGAAGGTCGCGGCCGCGTCGATGCCGTCCTTCGCCAGCAGCGGGCCGAGGTCGGCGAACGCGTGGGCCGCGCAGAACGTCCCGATGCTGTTGGTGGTGAAGGAGGAGACCACGTCGGGGGTGCCCCCGACACCGGCCCGCAGCGCCTGGTTGATCTTGTCGTCGGTGATGCCCCCGACGGCCTTCACCCGGATGTTCGGATGGAGGCGCTCGAAGGCGGCGATGTTGTCGTCGATCGCCCTGGTCTCGTTGTCCTGGGTCCAGCCGTGCCAGAAGGTGATCGTGACCCGCTCCCCGTTCGCCGACCGGTCGAGGCCCGGCACGGAGTTGGTGCCGGTGCAGGCGGTGGCGAGGAGGGCGAGCACGGCGCACAGGCTCAGGGCGGCACTGCGCCGGCGGCCGGGGTGCGGGGTCACGGCGGGAGCCTCCGGGGAGTGGTTCAGGCGGTGGTGAAGACCGCCTCCCGGGCGGTGGCCAGGGCGCGCTGGAGTGCACCGTGCAGGACGGGCGGCCCCGGTACGGTACTGCAGCGTACCTGCGGACCGGCCACGGCGAGGCCCGTCAGCCGCTCCTGGACGAGCTCCCGCAGCCGGTCACCGCCCGCCGTCGGGGTGCCGCCCGAGAGCACCACCAGTTCGGGGTCGACGACGGCGACGATCACGGCCAGGCCGAGCGCCAGCCGGTCGGCCAGCACCGACAGGAACTCCTCGCCCGCCCCGGGGGTGTCCAGCGCCAGCGTGACCGCGGCGGCGGCCGTGGGCGCGTTCAGCCCGTGCTGCCGGGCGAGGGCCAGCACCGCGCGGGCGCCCGCCAGCTCCTGGAAGCCGCCGGAGTTCTCCCGGCGGACGTCGCGGACCACCGGCGCGCCGGGCACCGGCATGTAGCCGACCTCGCCGGCGCCGCCGGTGAAGCCCCGGTGCAGGCGCCCGGCGATCACGATCGCGGCGCCGATGCCCTCCTCGGCCCAGAGCAGGACGAAGTCCTCGCAGCCGCGGGCCGCGCCGAGTGCCTGCTCCGCGACGGCGGCCAGGTTGACGTCGTTCTCGATGCTGACCGGGGCCCCCAGGGCGGCGGAGAGCTCCGCCGGCAGGCCCGGCGAGTGCCAGCCGGCCAGGTGGGAGGCGTACCGGAGCCTGCCGGTCGCCGGATCGAGGGCGCCCGGTGTGCCGATCACGACCTCGTGCAGGCTTCCGGCGGGCAGGCCCGCCAGCCGGAGGGTCTCGGTGACCGCCTCGGTCACCCGCCCCGCCGTGCCGCCCGCGCGCCGGCCCGGAGTGGGGACGACGTGCTCGGCGATCGTGGTGCCCGCGAGGTCGGCGACGGCGACCCGGATCCGGCTCGGTGTGACGTCCAGGCCCGCCGCGTAGCCGGCCGCCGGATTGATCCGGTACAGCTGCGCGTTCGGGCCGGGGCCGCCGGCGGTGGTGGTGCCGACCGGTACGACCAGGCCGGCGCTCTCCAGGCGGGCCAGCAGCTGGGAGGCGGTCGGCTTGGAGAGGCCGGTCAGGGTGCCGATCTGGGTCCGGGTGAGTGCGCCGTTCTCCAGCAGGAGTTGCAGCGCGGCCCGGTCGTTGATCGCCCGCAGCCGGCTGGGGGTGCCGGGGCGCGGGGCAGAGGCGGTCGCGCGCTGGATGTCGGTCACGTGATCCTCCTCCGGGAGGGCGGGGTGCCCGCGAGGTGCCCCGGGACGAACCTCGCGGGTGCCATTCTGCCCCTGGCCGCCTCCCGGGGCGGTACCGGCCCGGGCGGTGCCTAGAGCGCCGCGGCGGCCGGTGCGGCGAGCGGCGCCGGAACGACGGGGAAGAGCTGCCGCGTCCTGGCCGGCCGGTTCCACTGCGGCGGGAGTT
This sequence comes from Kitasatospora sp. NPDC057223, assembly GCF_042669755.1. NCBI lineage: Bacteria > Bacillati > Actinomycetota > Actinomycetes > Kitasatosporales > Streptomycetaceae > Kitasatospora > Kitasatospora sp. NPDC057223. The sequence goes on from NZ_JBHUWW010000025.1 coordinate 63,272, forward strand.
CCAGCAGCGTGCATCCGGCGTCCGTCAGTTCGCCGGCGGCCTGCTGGGCCTTGGCCGCGTCGAGGCTGAACACCCAGCGGCCGGGGATCAGCACCACCTGGACGAAGCCCGCCCGGACGGAGGCGAGCAGGTGGTGCCGCTGCGCCGCGTGGCACCGGGAGGAGACCCCGTTGTCGAGGAACAGGGAGGGGGTCGGCAGGCCCAGCCAGGCCGCGTACTCGTCCAGCAGTTCGCGGTGGGCGGTCATCTGCCAGACGTCGTGCGGGAAGCAGCGCAGATAGACGGCTGCTACGCGGGGCTGGGTCGAGAAGTCCATGGTGTCACTCCTCCGAGAGGTGTGATCCGTCCGGCGGAGGTCCGCCGGGCCATCGGTGTTTCCCGGAATCGACTACGGAGGGTGGACGAGTAGGGAACTTTCCAATTACGTTACGCGCGGCCCCCGGGAGGGTCAATGGGTCTGATTGCCCCTTTTCCCCAGGTGGAGGCGGCCAGGCCGCTGACCTGGCCGCCCTCACTGAATTGGTTCAGACCAGTCGCTCAAGGTAACCGTTGGTGACCAGCCAGCCGACGTTGATGCGCTCCGGGGCGTCCGGGACGAGCGTCGCGTCCAGCTGGTACTGCCAGCCCCAGCCCGGCTGGTTGAACCAGGGCGCGATCGGGCCGGCCTGCACCTTGAACGACTTGAGCACCTTGTAGTCGTGGTAGTTGCAGCCGGCCGGGGCCTGGGTGTTGTCCAGGCTCTGCGGCGGGATCGAGCGGCTGGCGTACGGCAGCCCCTCCGGGGCGAGGAAGGATCCGAACTCGCTGCCGTAGCGGTCGATGTCCAGGCCGGGCGTGAGGGTCTGGACGAGCTTGATCGGCTGCCCCGCGGCGTTGGTCACGTACCCGTCGGCGGGCGGGTACTTCCAGGAGCCCGCCTGGGAGTCGTAGAACCGGGACAGGAACTCCTGCTCGGGCTGCCCGCCGGTGCGCTGGTAGCCGATCAGCTCCAGGCCGACCCGGCCGAGCACCGGCAGCCGCTCGGGGCCGAGCCGGGCGTCGCCGTGCCAGTCCGCCGTCGAACACTGGTCCAGTGCCGCGGGCACCGCGGCCTGTGCGGGCGGGGCGACCGTCACCAGTGCGCCGCCCGCCGCCACGGTGAGCAGAATCCTACGAACCTTCACGCGCGCTCCTCTGTGAGTGATCTGACGATTACTCACAGATTAGGGGCGGGGTGAATCTTCAGGTCGGCGGACATGCGATCCGCCGGCAGCCTGGCAGGCCGACGGCAATCCTCGGATCGGCAGTGTTCACCCGATCAGGTGAAGGTCGGACGGTTTGCCCCAGGGCTGTGCACTCCCGTTCGTACGCTCGGCCGCGAATCCGACTGATCATCCGATCGGCGGCGGCGCGGGTACCGAAGGCGGGGCAGCGGCAATGGCGGCTGGGCAGCAGCGCGGAGCAGGTCTCACCAGGCGGGAACTGATCGGGGGGTCGGCGGCCCTGGGGGGCGCGGCCTGGCTGCTGCGCGGCACCCTCGGGCCGGACGCCGCGAGCGCCGCCACCCCCGCACCCCCCGGACTGCCGGCCGGCACCGAGGTCTACCAGCGCGTCTACCAGAACTGGTCCGGCGAGATCCGCACCGACCAGCTGTGGACGTGCGCACCGCGCACCCCGCAGGAGGTGGCCGGCCTCGCCGACTGGGCGCACGCCCAGGGCTGGCGGCTGCGCGCCCAGGGGTACCGGCACACCTGGGCCCCGCTGACCGTCGCCGACGGCACCCCGGAGGCGGCCCGCGTCCTGCTCGTCGACACCGGCCGCCACCTCACCGCCATCGCGCCCGACGGCCCCGGCACCGTCCGGGTGCAGACCGGCGCCACCATGGAGGACCTGCTCGCCCACCTCGCCGGCCGCGGCCTCGGGGTCACCGCCTGCCCCGCCCCCGGCGAGGTCACCGTCGGCGGCGTTCTCGCCATCGGCGGCCACGGCACCGCCGTCCCCGCCACCGGCGAGAGCCGCCCGGCCGGGCACGGCTACGGCTCGCTCAGCAACCAGATCACCCGGCTCACCGCCGTCGTCTGGGAGGAGAGCACCGGCCGGTACGTGCTGCGCACCTTCGACCGCGCCGAGGCCGACAGCGCGGCCTTCCTGGTCCACCTGGGCCGGGCGTTCCTCACCGAGGTGGTGCTGCAGGCCGGCGCCGACCTCCACCTGCGCTGCGTCAGCCGGCTCGACATCCCGGCGGCCGAACTCTTCGCGCCGCCCGGCGCGCCCGGCAACCCCCGCACCCTGGCGAGCTTCGTCGACCACGACGGCCGGGCGGAGGCCATCTGGTTCGCCTTCACCGACCGGCCGTGGCTGAAGACCTGGAGCGTCACCCCGAACCGCCCGTTCGCCGCCCGAGCGGTGACCGAGCCCTACAACTACCCGTTCTCCGACAACATCCCCGAGCCCGTCGCCCGGCTGGCCGGCGAGATCGTCGGCGGCGCCTGGGGGACGGCGCCGCTCTTCGGCCAACTCCAGTACCTGGTCGCCAAACTGGCACTCACCGCCGACCTCACCGACATCCTGCTCTCCGGCGGGCTGCTGCGCGACCTGCTCAGCGGCGACACCATTGCCCACCTGCTGGCCGACGGGCTGCGCTCCGACCTGTGGGGGCCGTCCCGCACGCTGCTCCAGTACGTCCGCCCGAGCACCCTGCGGATGACCGCCAACGGCTACGCGGTGATCGCCCGGCGCGCCGATCTGCAGTGGGTGGTGAGCGAGTTCGCCGGCTACTACCGCCGGCTGCTGGCCGAGTACCAGGCCCGGGGCGAGTTCCCGGTGAACGGCACCGTCGAGATCCGCGTCACCGGGCTCGACGACCCGGCCTGGAGCGGTGTGCCGGGGGCGCGGCCGCCGCTGCTGTCCGCGCTGCGCCCGCGCCCCGACCACCCGGAGTGGGACACCGCCGTCTGGCTCGACATCCTGACCCTGCCCAACACCCCCGGCCTGCACCGGTTCTGCCGCGACATCGAGCAGTTCCTGCTGCGCACCTTCGACGGCACCCGGGCCGGCCTGCGGGTGGAGTGGTCCAAGGGCTGGGCCTACACCGCCGACGCCGCCTGGGCCGACCCGGACGTCCTCGGCAGCGTCATCCCCGCCGCCCTGCGCGCGGGCGGCGGTCCCGGCTGGGACGAGGCCGTCGCCGTACTGGACCGCCACGACCCGCACCGGGTCTTCGGCAGTCCCTTCCTGGACGCGCTGCTGCGCTGACGGGGCGCGGCGCCGGCTGCGGTACCGGCGGTCACCTCGGTGAAGGAGCCCGGGGCCCCGGGGGCGTTCAGCCCGCCGGGTTGTCCCGCAGCCGCTCCTGCTGGATCTCGGGCCGCTTGCTGTCCCAGAGCAGCTCCCAGACCCGGAACACGCAGTGGTAGTCGCGCATGCTGCCGCGCGAGATCAGCAGGAACGTGTCGCCGTCGCGCAGCAGCGTGCGGTGCCGGTCCGTCACCGGGTGCTGCGGCTTGTAGCCGGGCACGAGGCGCTTCAGTTCGGCGAGGGCCTCCTCGTGGGTGCCCTCGATCTCGGCGAGCACCTTGGGGGCCCAGAGGCGGCTGTCGCCGATCCCGTCCGTCTCCTCGACGACCAGAGCCCAGCGCGCCATTGTCCACTCCCCGTTGCCGACCGGCCGTACCTGACCCGGTCAGCCTACCGACGTGTCCGCGCGCCCCGTCCGGGAGGCCGCCCGTGCCGGTGCGCGATACTCGCCGGTACCTTCCGAGATCCGAGACCCCAAGGAGCTTCAATGACGAAGCCGAACCGCCTCGACCCGGCCGACCTGCTCGCGGTCGGCGACCTGCTCACCGACGAGGAACGGCTGATCCGCGACACGGTACGGCGCTTCGCCGACGAGCGGATCCGGCCGCACGTCGGCGGGTGGTTCGAGCAGGGCGTCTTCCCGGCCCGCGAACTCGCCCCCGAGCTCGGCGCGTTGGGCGTACTCGGCATGCACCTCGACGGCTACGGCTGTACCGGGTCGAGCGCGGTCGCCTACGGGGTGGCCTGCATGGAGCTGGAGGCGGCCGACTCGGGGCTGCGGAGCTTCGTCTCCGTCCAGGGTTCGCTGGCGATGCGCGCCATCCACGCGTTCGGCTCGGAGGAGCAGAAGCAGCAGTGGCTGCCGGAGCTGGCCGCCGGCCGGGCGATCGGCTGCTTCGGCCTCACCGAGCCGGACTTCGGCTCGGACCCGGCCAACATGCGGACCACCGCCCGCCGCAGGGGCGAGGACTGGGTGCTCTCCGGTACCAAGATGTGGATCACCAACGGCAGCATCGCCGACATCGCGGTGGTCTGGGCGCAGACCGAGGACGGCGTACGGGGCTTCCTGGTGCCGCGCGGCGCCAAGGGGTTCTCGGCGAACGACGTGCACGGCAAGCTCTCGCTGCGCGCCTCGGTGACCAGCGAACTGGTGCTGGAGGAGGTCGTACTGCCGGCCGACGCCGTCCTGCCCGGCGTGCGGGGCCTGCGCGGGCCGCTCTCCTCGCTGAACGAGGCCCGTTACGGCATCCTCTGGGGCACCGTCGGCGCCGCGCGCGACTGCTACACCACCGCGCTGGAGTACGCGAAGACCCGGATCCAGTTCGACCGGCCGATCGCCGGCTTCCAGCTCACCCAGCAGAAGCTGGTGGAGATGATGCTGGAGGTCGAGAAGTCCTACCTGGTGGCCCTGCGGATCGGCCGGCTCAAGGACGCGGGCCAGTGCCTGCCGGCCCATGTCAGCTTCGGCAAGCTCAACAACGTCCGCACGGCCATCGAGATCGCCCGCAGCGCCCGCACCGTCCTCGGAGCCAACGGCATCACCACCGAGTACCCGGTGCTGCGGCACGCCAACAACCTGGAGTCGGTGCTCACCTACGAGGGCACCAGCGAGATCCACACCCTGGTGCTCGGCGAGGCCATCACGGGCGAGGCGGCCTACCGCTGACGGGCAGCCGGCCGGTGGCGGGGCCGGCACCGGAAACCGGCTCGCCGCCGGCCGGGCGGGCCGGTTACCGTGTGCGATCCGACCGCGGTCGAGTGCCGCCGACTGCGATCGACGGTGGTCCGCCGCAGTCGGCAGTGGTTCCCGCACTCACCGAGAGAGGCCGACGATGCCTGGCACGACCACCCTGTGGCGCCCCACCGGCCCCCAAGAACTGGCCCTGGTGCGGGCTTCCGGCAACCGTGCCTGGCCGCCCCGGCTGCCGGACCAGCCGATCTTCTACCCGGTGCTGAACGAGGACTACGCCGTCCGGATCGCCCGGGACTGGAACGTGCCCGCCTCCGGCGTCGGCTACGTGACGCGGTTCGAGGTGGACTCCGCCTTCCTCGCGCGCTACCCGGTCCAGCAGGCCGGCGGCCGGACGATCCTGGAGCTGTGGGTGCCTGCCGAGGAGCTTGAGGAGTTCAACCGTCACATCGTCGGGATGATCGAGGTCGTCCACGAGTTCCGGCCGCAGGAGTGACGCGATGACCGGCACACCCGTCCTGCTGACCACCACCCAGCGGACCAGCACCACCGCCCTGCTCACCGGCGCGGCCGTCCGGCGCGGCTACCGGACGGCCGAACTCACCGGCCCCGGCAGCGTCACCCGGCTCGCCGGGCAGCCCGTCCACTGGTACGGCGGCCCGATCGCGGGCCGCCGGGTGGCGGCCGGCCTGGGTCTCGCCCTGCTGGAGCCGCACGACGACTGGCTGACCCGGCTGCCGGAGGAGTTCACCGGCCGCCGGATCGAGCTGACCACCCTCTCGGAGGCACGGGCGGCCCGCCGGCCGCAGTTCGTGAAGCCGCCCTCCGACAAGTCGTTCCCGCCCGCCGTCTTCAGCGACGGCAGCCGGCTGCCCCGCGCGGCGGGCCCGCTCGGCCCGGACACCCCCGTACTGGTCTGCGAGCCGGTGACCTTCGCCGTCGAGTACCGGCTGTTCGTCCTCGACGGCGAGCCGGTCACCGGCAGCCGCTACGCCCGGTACGGCCGGCTGGACACCGCTCCGCTGCCGGGCGACCCGCACGAGGCGCAGGTCCGCGACTTCGCCGCCCGGCTGCTGGCCGCCGTCGCGGCGACCCTGCCCAGCGCCGTGGTGGTCGACGTCGGCCTGCTCCAGGACCCGGACACCGGCCGTGAGCAGTGGGCCGTGGTCGAGGCCAACATGCCCTGGTTCGCCCACGCGTACGCGGCCGACCCGGAGGCAGTACTGGACGTCGTCCTGCGCTCGGCCGGTCCCCGGGCCCGGCTGGCCCCCGCCGACCGGCGGTTCACGGGGTGCGGCGCACCCGCCGCCCCGGGCTGAGCGACGCCGGCCGGTCGTCCGGAGTCCGCGCCCCGGCCCGCTCCCAGTCGGGGCGACCGTGCCCGCCACCCCCGCGCCCCGCGCCCTCGTCGCCGGCCCCGGCGGTGGGCACGGCGGTGGGCACGTCGGCGATTCGCCCGCGGAGCGTACGGCCCGGGCCGCCCGCCAGGGAGATCCGGCACGCGGATGTCCCGGCGCGGGCGTACCGGACACCCGGCCGGCCGATCGGCCCGCACCGGGCGCCCGACGGCCGTCCCCTCCCTCCGGCGCAGCCCCGGCCGGCCCCGGCCCGATGCGCGAGGACCGGTCCTGAGCAGCGAGGACCCTGGCGCGAGTCAGGGGAGAACGGGCCCCGCGTACCTCTCAGGGTGGAGACCCCTACCCCTGTCGGCGGAGGGCCCCGCACGACCTCGTGCTGATGCCGGGTCACCGCCCCCCGGGCCATGATGGTCGATGGAAGGGCAGCCGACGGGGCGGCAGATCCGGGTGAAGGAGCGGGACGGCATGGGCATGGTTGGCAGAGTCGCGGTGGGCGTGGCCGGGGTGGGTATGGCGCTGGCCGTCGCGGCGGTCACCGTAGGGCCGCGACTGTCGGACTGGTACGAGGGACGGCACCGCGAGCAGATCAGCTACGCTTCGGGCAGCGCCGCCAAGGCGGGGCACCGGCCGGTGCCGGGCTGGCTGCCGGACGACGCCTCCGCCGTCCAGTACCTGCTGTCCACCACCAGCGACGACCGGCTGCTCCGGGCGACCCTGCCCGGCGGCCGGCTCCCGGCGGGCTGCACGGTGGTCGGCCACGGCCGCCAGAGCACGGACACCGCGGGGGAGTCCCGGGCCGCGCAGGCCAGGCTCGGGGAGACGGGCCTGCGGTCCGCCCGGCTCCGGGCGGCCTGGTTCCCGGCCGACCGGGCGGTCGGGATCACCGGCCGCTGCGGCGACTACGCGGTGGCGCTGGCGGGGGACCAGCTCTTCGCCTGGCACGACTCGTCCACCGTCCAGGGCGGCACGCCGCCGGCCCGGGCGACCGGACGGTGATCCACGTGATGGACCCGGGGTGTCGGTGGGGGGCCGCCCTGCGATAGGACGGAGCGAGCATCCGACCCCTCTGAGGAGCCCCATGCCCGGCCCGACCGCAGACACTGCCGGTGAACAGTCGACAGCCGCCCCATCCGCCGAGTCGACCGGCGTCGGACGGGCAGGTGTCGTCGTCCTCGGCGGCCTCGTCGCGCTCGGCCCGCTCACCACTGACCTCTACCTGCCGGCCCTGCCCGAACTCACCGCCGACCTGCACACCACACCCGCCGCCGCCCAGCTCACCCTGACGGCCTCGCTGCTCGGCGTCGCCGCGGGGCAGCTGCTGTTCGGCCCGCTCAGCGACCGGCTCGGCCGCCGCCGCCCGCTGCTGGCCGGCCTGGTCGGATACTCGGCCGCCACCCTCGTCTGCATGCTGGCCACCACCCTGCCGGTCCTCGCGGCCGGCCGGTTCGTCCAGGGCATGGCCGGCGCCGCCGGCCTGGTGATCGGCCGAGCCATCGCCCGGGACCGCTACGAAGGCATCGCGGTGATCCGCTTCCTCGCCTCGATCGGCCTGATATCCGGCCTCGCGCCGATCCTCGCACCGATGCTCGGAGCGCAGCTGATGCGCTTCACGTCGTGGCGCGGCACCTTCGGCGCGCTGCTCGTGCTCGGGCTGCTGCTCGCCCTCTTCGCCCTGCTGGCGCTGCGCGAGACGCTCCCGCCGGAGCGGCGGCGCGGCGGCGGGCTGTCCGCCACCCTGCGCACGATCGGCGGCCTGCTGGGCAACCTGCGCTTCCTCGGCCTGGTGCTCACCAGCAGCTTCGGGTTCGGCGCGCTGTTCGGCTACATCAGCGGCTCGTCCTTCGTGCTGCAGCACGTGTACGGGGTCACGCCGCAGACGTACAGCCTGCTGTTCGGGCTGAACTCGGTGGCCATCGTCGGGGTGACCCAGCTCAACGGCCGGCTGCTGGCCCAGCGGTACTCCGCGCGGGCGCTGATGACGGCGGGTCTGGTCGGCTGCACCGCCGGGGCGGTGGCGCTGGTCGTCACCACGGGCATCTGGGACCTCGGCCTGGCCGGGTTCTGCCCCTCGGTCTTCGTACTGATGGGCAGCATGGGCGTGGTGCTGCCGAACTCCGCTGCGCAGGCGCTCACCATGGTGGAGCCGCCGTCCGCCGGGTCGGCCTCCGCGCTGCTGGGCCTCGGGACGTTCCTCTGCGGTGCGGTGGTGGCCCCGCTGAGCAGCCTGGGCGGCGAGCCCTCGGCGGTGGTGCTGGGCGTGGTCGTCCTCAGCTGCACCGCACTCGCCTGGGCCGCGTACCTGCTGCTCTGCCGCCCCTGGCAGAAGGCCGCCTGACCCGGCGGGCCGGGCCTGCCGCCGCCTGACCCGGCGGCCCGGCGGACCGTCAGCGGTCAGTTGTCAGCCGGCCCGCGCACGCCGAACGCCCGCAGGGTGCGGGCGACGGCCTCGCGCGGGTCGGTCGGCCGCCAGCCCAGTTCGATCCGGGCCCGGCGGGCGTCCGGTGTGAGTTCCGAGCCGAGGAAGTGCAGCTCGCCGAAGGACAGCTGCGGCGCCCGCCCGGTGAACCTCGCCGTCAGCTCGCCGGCCGCCGCGTACACCCAGGCGGACGGGCTCGCCAGGGTCGTCGGCACCCTGGCACCGGGGACCACCTGCCGCACCAGTGCGGCGAGCTCCGGCAGCTCCAGGAAGCGGTCCGAGAACAGGAAGCGCGAGCCGGCCGGGGCCTGTGCGGCGGCCAGCTGGCCCTCGGCGAGATCCTCGTTGAACACGACGGCCAGGCCGCCTGGCGCCAGCATCGGGACCTTCCGCCGGGCCAGGTCCACCAGCAGCCGGTTGAGGCCGGTCGCGGTGGCCGGCCCCGGACCGAACACCGCCGCCGGGTGCACGATCCGGGCAGGCAGGCCCCGCCCGACGGCTTCGGCGACCAGCCGGTCGGCCCGCTGCTTCGAGCGCTCGTACGCCGTCCGCAGCGGCCGCTCGGTCAGCTCCGACTCGTCGAACGGCCCGTCCTGCGGCCGCTCGAACACGTTCGTCGTGCTGGTGTGGACAAAGCACCCGACCCCCTCGGCCAGCGCCGCCTCCACCATCGCCCGGGTGCCGTCCACGTTGACCCGTTCGAACCGGGCGGGGTCGCGCAGCCACTGCCCGGGCAGGCCGGCCGCGTGGAACACGGCGTCGCACCCCCGCACCGCGGCGCGCAGCGAGGCCGGGTCGGTGACGTCCCCGGCCAGCGGCTCCACACCCGGCGGCAGCACCGCCCGGGCCGGGTCGCGGACGAGGGCGCGGACCGGGACGCCGCGCTCGGCCAGCAGCCGGGCCACCGGGTGGCCGACCGTACCGGTGGCTCCGGTGACGAGTGCCTGACGCATGCGGCTCCTCCGGCTGGGCGGCGCGGACCGGGCGGGGCCGGTCCCGTCGATCATGCCCCACCGCCGCCGCGCGGGCGGTGACCGGCAGGCGGCTCAGCCCGCGGCGGCCTGGCCGCGGGCCAGCAGCGCGGCCGACGCGCGGGCGGCGAAGTCCGGCCCGGCGGCGGTCGCCACCGCGTCGGCGGTGTTGTTGCCCGGGTTGAGCGTCCCGGACACCGTGTAGTAGCCGTAGCGCCCGATCACCGCATGGGTGCCGGGGCAGCCCGCGGAGATGCACCAGTGGATCCCGCCGGGCTTGGCGAGGCCCTGGATCTGGCCCTTGTACGCCTGCTGGGCCGCGTCCGCCTGGGCCTTGTGGTCGAAGACCGCGACCCCGACGGTGACGGCGCTGTTACCCGAGGCGTAGGTCGCGCGCACCACGAGGCGGCAGGACTGGGCACTGATGACGTCGCCGAGGCCGCCGGTGGTGGTCTGCCAGCAGGTCGGGTTGGAGTCGGTGACGACGCGGGTCCACGTCCGGCCGCCGACGTTCACGCTGGTGGCCGCGAAGAGCGTGCCCGGGTCGAGCGGAGCGGTGTCGGTGCTCAGGTCCGAGATCAGCGTCAGCGGGTCGCGCGGCGCCGGGGGCGCGGGGGCCGGCGGTGCGGCCGTGGTGGCGGCGGCGGGCGGCTGCGCGGCGGTGGCGGGAGCGCCCGCAGGGGTGCCGGCACTGCTCCTGGCCGGGGAGGCGGACGCCCCGGGCTTGGCGCTGGTCCGTCCGGGGGACGGCGCGGCGGACGCCGAGGGGCTCGCCGGTGCCGTGCCGGTGGCGCCGGTGGCCGCCGTCGCGGAGGCGTCCGCGGGCGCGGCGGGCGGGGGCGTGTCCGGTCCGCTGACGAATCCCTGCGTACCGGCGGCGGGCGAGGGGCCGGCCACCGCCGCAGCGCCCGGGGTGTCCCGGCCGCCACCGGCGACGCTGACGGCGGTCGCGGTGATGGCGCCGACCACCACGGTGGCCGCGACGGCCGCACCGATCACCCGCACCCGCTTGCGGCGGCGGGCCTCGCGCTCGTTGTCGTCGGCCAGTGCGGCCCAGTCGGGCTCGGCCGCGACCGGCGGGGAGAGGTAGGGGGAGACCACCGGCTGGACCGGTCCGATCGCCGGTCCGCCGCTCTGCTGCGCCGACGTCCCGTCAGCACCCTGTCCGATACCCGCCCCGTTGCTCATGGTCAGCGATCCTAGGGCGTCCGGCGGGCGTTGCTCGCAAGGGGGTTCGAACGGCCGGGTCCGCGGGTGCGGCGCGAGCCGCCGCCGGGGGCGGTGCGGGCGCTCGGGCCCGCAC
>NZ_JBHUWW010000026.1:0-70861 GCF_042669755.1 Kitasatospora sp. NPDC057223
AGTTCTCAAGGAACGGACACTTCCTTCGAGCCGCTCTCACGGTCTCTCCGGGCGCTTCGTTCTTTCGTGTTACCAGCTTATCAGACGTTTTCCGCTCCGTTTTCCGGAGTTTCGTTTATCCGATTCGCTTCGGCCTTTCGGCGCTCCCGAACTCTAGCAGAGTTTTTCGGGCCTTTTTCCGCTCCCATTCGAACCTGAATCCGAATCGGGGGGAAGTCCGCCGCCCCACTGGGGCAACCCGGAGAACTGTACGGGGGTCGGCTGCCACAAGCAAATCGCCCTCGCCCGGGACTCCCGGGCGGGGGCGACAGCTGTGTTGAGCTGCGGTTCAGCGGACCTCGGTGATCTCCGGGCCGCGCGCGAACGGGTCGAGCGCAGCACCGCCGAAGCGGGCGCCGGCACCGTCCTCGACGCTGGTGGCGCCGCCGTCGGCGACCATCTGGGCGTCCTCGGGCAGCTTGAGCACGATCGGGTCGCGGGGCGCCATCGGAACCTCGCCACGCACGACGACCGTCTGCTGGAAGACCTGCTCCAGGACGCCGGCCATCTCTGGCTGCACCGCCGCCTGACCGGAGATGACTCCGCGCAGGAACCAGCGGGGGCCGTCACAGCCGACGAAGCGGACCAGCTGGACACCCTGGGTGCCGTCCGGCAGCTGCACGGGGACCTGTGCGCGGAGGTGCCAGCCGAGCGGGCCCTCCTCCTCCTCGACCAGGCCGCCCTGCGCGGTGATGCCGGTGGCGATCTCCTCGCGGACCTCGCCCCAGATGCCCTCGGACTTCGGGGCGGCGAAAGCCTGGAGCTGGATGGCGCTGTTACCGAGGACCAGTGTCGCGGCGACGATCGCGTCGCCGGCCACCTCGACCCGCAGCTCCATACCCTCGACCCCGGGGACCAGCAGACCTCCGAGGTCCACCCGGCCCTCTTCCGGCTGTTCCAGCTCGGAGTGGTCCCAGGGACCGTCCGGGCGGGGAGCCGGCGGCAGGCCGACGCGCTCGGTCGGATCCGGCTCGGTCACGTTCTCGCTCTCGGAGTCGGCGGAACCTTCGACGTCATCGGGCGTCTCGTCGGCGCTGATGGCGTCGTCGGCGAGCTGCTCGACAGCGTCCTCGCTCTTCTGGCGACGACGGAACACGGTCACTGTCCTTCCCGGTTCAAGACCGACACGAATACCTGCTCGGCCGCGGGCAGCCTAGACCGCCGCATGGCCACCGGTCGACCCGAACCCACCCTCGGCGCGTGCCGACCCCGGCAACTCGGCCACCTCGTGGAAGCGGGCCTTCTCGACCTGCTGGATCACCAGCTGGGCGATTCGGTCCCCACGGCGGAAGCTGACCCCCTCGCGCGGGTCCAGGTTGACCACGATCACCTTGATCTCCCCACGGTACCCGGCATCGACCGTCCCTGGGGCGTTCACAAGGGCAACTCCGCAACGAGCTGCGAGTCCCGAACGCGGGTGCACGAACGCCGCGTAGCCGTCCGGAAGCGCGATGGCGACACCGGTCGGCAGGACGATCCGCTCACCGGGGGCCAGCTCCGCGTCGACGGTGGTGCGCAGGTCGGCGCCGGCGTCACCGGGCTGCGCGTACGCGGGCAGGGGCAGCTCGGGGTCGATTCGCCTGATCAGAACGTCTACCGGCGGACGGGCGGTGGTGCTCACGGGTTCACCTCAAAGGCTCGGGCGCGCTTGAACAGATCAGGGTCGTCCAAGGCCTTCTTGATGTCCTCGGGACGACCGTGCTGGGTGAAGTGTTCCAGCTTCACCTGAATGAAGAGCGCCTGTGCCTTGATCGCCACCGGTCCGTCGGGGCCGCCGATCCGGCCCTCCGCCGCGCTGTAGATCTTCCGGCCGTGGACCCCGGTGACCCAGGCACGGATGTGCAGCACGGAGTCGACCGGCACCGGGCGGACGAAGTCCGTCTCCAGCCGCCCGGTCACGGCCGCGCTGTGCAGCAGCCAGTTGAGCGAGCCGAGGGTCTCGTCCATCGCGGTCGTCAGCAGGCCGCCGTGCGCCAGGCCGGGACCGCCCTGGTGATCCGGTCCGACGGTGAACTCGGAGGTGACGTCCAGCCCCGCACCGGCCACCACGGTCATCCTGAGCCCGGCCCGGGTCTGCGGGCCACAGCCGAAGCAGTGGTCGTAGTGCGGGCCGAGCAGGGCGCCGGGGGCCGGGGCCTCGGGCGCGCGGGGCGGGAGCACGGCGTCCAGGGGCGGGGTGGTCGGGGAGAGCGGGGCGGCGGGGCGCTCGAAGGGCTGCTCCGAGCCCTTCGGGGCCGGCTGGGAGGCTATGGTTCCGGTCACGCGCGTCACCCTACCCATCGGTAGGGACGGATGCGCCGGGGGCGGCCGACGCTGCGGCCCGGTGCGGTGCCCACAATGGGGGCATGTACGACGAACGCCTTACCGCTCCCCGCATCTGGTGGCTCCTGCCCGTCGCGCTGGGGCTCACACTCGCCCTGATCCTGCTCCGGGTCGGCGCCGTCGCCGCACTGGTCGGGCTGGTGGTCGGCATCGCCGCCGGGGCGGCGGCGGTCAGCAGCTACGGCTCCGCCCGGATCCGGGTGGTGCAGGGCTCCCTGGTGGCCGGCCAGGCCCGGATCCCGGTCGGGGCGCTCGGCGAGGCGCACCCGCTGACCCCCGTCGAGGCGGTGGCCTGGCGCGGGGTGAAGGCCGATCCGCGGGCGTTCATGCTGCTGCGCAGTTACGTGCCGACCGCGCTGCGGGTCGAGGTGACCGACCCGGCCGACCCGACGCCGTACCTGTACCTGTCGACCCGCTCGCCCGAGCGGCTCGCGGCGGCGCTGGCCGAGGCCCGGCGCCGGACTGCCTGAGCCTGCCGGGCGGGGCGCCCGGGGCGACGGACGCCCGGAAAACGGAGGAGGGACGGTTCCGCGTGATGCGGGACCGTCCCTCCTTTTCCGGTACTCCCGGTACTGCAGGTGGTGCTGGTACTGCCAGTGGTGCGGGTACTGCTACTGCGGGTACTGCGGTGCTCTGCAGGACCAGCCTGCCGGTGCGGCCGTCAGGACGGCCGCCGGATCTGCCTCCGGCCCCGCTGCCCGGGGCCGGACGGGGCGGTGTGCCGAGCCCACGGAGACCGTGGGGCCCGGGCCCTGACCGCCCGGCGCTCAGGCGCCGCAGTCCCGGCAGATCGGGTTGCCGTTCTTCTCGCTGTACAGCTGGCTGCGGTGGTGAACCAGGAAGCAGCTCATGCAGGTGAACTCGTCGGCCTGGCGCGGGAGCACCCGGACGGACAGTTCTTCGTTCGAGAGGTCGGCGCCCGGGAGCTCCAGGCCCTCTGCCGCCTCGAACTCGTCGACGTCGACCGAGCTGGTCGACTTCTCGTTCCGACGAGCCTTGAGTTCCTCGATGCTGTCCTCGTTGAGGTCGTCATCGGTCTTGCGTGGGGTGTCGTAGTCCGTTGCCATTTTTTCGCTCTCCCCCTCCGGGTGTCTGCTGTTGTGTGCGGTATCTCCAGCGCACGTAACGCACGGGGGGTCGGTCTTGTGCCCGACCCGAGGGCGAGATTTTGCCTTACTTCAAGCCCTGTTACTCAATCGACACTCAGCCAGGCGCCCGTTGGGGTGATCCAACCGGGCCCGGGCCACCTTACGCAGGGCCATCACCGACGCGTTGCCGACCCCCCTGGGCGAGTACCCACAGTGATCAGGCGGCCGACGGGCCTCCGCCGATTCCTTTTCCCACCTGGGAAGACCGCTAATCCATCGCGGTCGTCCAGGACCGCGCGGCGATCACGGACGGCAACCGGTGTGCCGTACGTCATGATCACCCTACGGGGTCGCCCGATCGTGTGGCGCAACCGGATGTGACGTTGCTCACGTTACGAATCTTTCGGGTAAATTCCGGAAAATCCACCCACCTCAGGCGCCCCCGGGAGCACCTCGGTCCTACTTCCGGGCCGCCTCGGCCTTCTTCTCCGCGTTGGCCGCGCGGCGGGCCAGCAGGGCCGCCTGCCGCTCGTCGAACTTGGTGGCCTGGGCGTCGAGGCCGTCGAGGAAGAACCCGAGCTCCTGCTGGGCCTGCAGGCCCTCCGGGCCCAGGCCGCCGATCTCCATGACCTTGAGGTGGCGCAGCACCGGCTGCAGCACGTCGTCGTGGTGGATCCGGAGGTTGTAGATGCCGCCGATGGCGATCTGCGCGGCGGAGCGCTCGAAGCCGGGCATGCCGTGGCCGGGCATCCGGAAGTCGATCACGACGTCGGCGACGGCGCGCATGGCCTGGTCCGGTGCGATCTCCAGGGCGGCCTTCAGCAGGTTCCGGTAGAAGACCATGTGCAGGTTCTCGTCGTTGGCGATCTTCGCCAGCAGCTGCTCGCAGAGCGGGTCGCCCGAGAAGTGGCCGGTGTTGCGGTGCGAGATGCGGGTGGCGAGCTCCTGGAAGGCCACGTACGCGACGGAGTGCAGCATGCTGTGCGAGTTGTCGGACTCGAAGCCCTCCGCCATGTGCATCATCCGGGCCCGCTCCAGCTCCACCGGGTCCACCGCGCGGGTGGCGAGCAGGTAGTCGCGCAGCGCTATCCCGTGCCGGCCCTCCTCGGCCGTCCAGCGGTGCACCCAGGTGCCCCACGCGCCCTCGCGGCCGAACATGGTGGCGATCTCGTGGTGGTAGCTGGGGAGGTTGTCCTCGGTCAGCAGGTTGACCACCAGGGAGACCCGGCCCAGCGGCGTCACCTTGGACTGCTCCAGCGCCCAGGCCTCGCCGCCGAGCACACCGTCGAAGTCGCGGCCCTGGCTCCACGGGACGTACTCGTGGGGCATCCACTCCTTGGCGACCTTGAGGTGGCGGTTGAGTTCGGTCTCGACCACCTCTTCGAGGGCGAGGATCAGACGCGCGTCGGTCCAGGCGGTCGAACCGGTCGATGCGGTGCGCTGCACGGGGGCGATGGTCACGGCTCTTGCTCCTGGGGGACGGGAACGCTGAGGGCTACTGAAGGGCAGACCTACGGATGCGTAGGTTACGACACCGTAAGTTGCTCGGACCGGAAATGACAAGCCGCCCCGGCCAGCACTTATGTCGTTCTGACACGGCTGACGGGGCGGCTTCGGATGGTCCGCGCACGGAGCGCAGGACGCGGGAACGGACGTACGGGCGCCTACCGGCCCGGGGCGGCGGTCAGGCGCCGGGGATGCGCACCCGCATCGTGAGGCCGCCACCGGCGCGCGGAGTGGCCTCGATGGCACCACCGTGCGCCCGGACCACCGAGCGGACGATCGAGAGGCCGAGGCCGACGCCCTTGTCACTGCGGGTCCGGTCCGCGCCCTTCACCCGCCGGAACGGCTCGAAGATGTGCTCCAGCTCGTACCCGGGAACGACCGGGCCGGTGTTGGTCACCACCAGCTCCCCGCCCCCGCCGGGGGCGGCCGCGGTCGAGATCTCCACCCAGCCGTCGGCCAGGTTGTAGCGCACCGCGTTCTGGATCAGGTTCAGCGCGATCCGCTCCAGCAGCACGCCGTTGCCCGACACCGTGGTCGGCCCCAGCGAGGCGCGCAGCTCCACCTCCCGGCGGGCCGCCTCCGGGCGGATCTGCTCCAGCGCGCGGGTGGCGACCTCGGAGAGCTCCACCGGACGGCGGTCGACCAGCTCGTTGTCGCTGCGGGCCAGCAGCAGCAGGCCCTCCACCAGCTGTTCGCTGCGCTCGTTGGTCGCCAGCAGGGTCTTGCCGAGCTGCTGGAGGTCGGTGGACGCCGCCGGGTCGGACAGCTGGACCTCCAGCAACGTGCGGTTGATCGCCAGCGGGGTGCGCAGCTCGTGCGAGGCGTTGGCGACGAAGCGCCGCTGGGAGTCGAAGGAGCGGTCCAGCCGGTCCAGCATGTCGTCGAAGGTGTCGGCGAGTTCCTTGAGCTCGTCGTCCGGCCCGTCCAGCTCGATCCGCCGGTGCAGGTCGGAGCTGGCCACCTCGCGGGCGGTGCGGGTGATCCGGCCGAGCGGGCTCAGCACCCGGCCGGCCATCGTGTAGCCGGCCATGAAGGCGATCACGGCGAGGCAGACCAGCACCGTGAGGGACTTGCGCAGCAGGGTGTTCAGGGCGGTGTTGGCCCGGGTGTCCTGGTACTGGGCGAGCACCTGGTTGGCCTGCTCGGAGGTCATCGGCTGGCCGTTGAGCCTGACCCCCGAGGTGCCGAAGTCGAAAACCGGCAGCTGGACGTCGTGGAAGGCCTGCCGGACGAAGAAGTACATCAGCATCAGCAGCACCACCCCGGCCATCAGGAACATGCCGCCGTACAGCAGGGTCAGCCGCATCCGGATGGTGGGCCGGAACGGCATCCAGGCGAGCAGGCCGTCGCCGGGCGTGTAGCTCTCCGGGCGGGGCAGCAGCTTCGGCGGGCGCGGGGGCTGCGCGGGGCGGGGCGGCACGGTGTGCGAGCCTCCGGCGGGCACGCCGGAGGGCCCGCCGGCCGGGGGCGGGGTGGTCATGGTGGTCCTCTCGGGGGGTGAGGCGCAGCGGTCGGGCGGGACCGGGGTCAGATCCGGTAGCCGGAGCCCGGGACGGTGATGATGACGGCCGGGTCGCCGAGCTTGCGGCGCAGCGTCATCACGGTGACCCGTACGACGTTGGTGAACGGGTCGGTGTGCTCGTCCCAGGCCTTCTCCAGCAGCTGCTCGGCCGAGACGACGGCGCCGCCGGCCCGCATCAGGACCTCCAGCACCGCGAACTCCTTGGGGGCGAGCTGGACGGGCTTGCCGTCGCGGATGACCTCGCGGCGGCCGGGGTCGAGCGAGATGCCGGCGCGCTCCAGCACGGGCGGCAGCGGGACGGTCGCGCGGCGGCCCAGGGCCCGTACCCGGGCGACGAGTTCGCTGAAGGCGAACGGCTTGGGGAGGTAGTCGTCCGCGCCGATCTCCAGGCCCTCGACCCGGTCGCTGATGTCGCCGGAGGCGGTCAGCATGATCACCCGGGTGGCGAGGCCCTGCTCGACGACGCTGCGGCAGACGTCGTCGCCGTGCACCAGCGGCAGGTCGCGGTCGAGGACGACCACGTCGTAGTCGTTGACCGCGATCCGCTGGAGGGCGGCCTCGCCGTCGTAGACCACGTCGACGGCCATGGCCTCGCGGCGCAGACCGGTGGCGACGGCCTCGGCGAGCAGCTGCTCGTCCTCCACGACGAGTACCCGCACGATGGTTGTCCCTTCTCCAGGCACCCGGCCCCGTGGACCGCCCTCGCGGGCCGGTCCGCTGGGAACGCGGGCCCGGGGTCCACCGGGAGCGGACGCACGACTCCGACGGTGGGTCCATCCTGCCTGGTGAGCGGGTAAAGCACGGGTAAGCCTGAACGTCGCACTCCGTTTGGACTGTGACGCGGGCAACTTTCTCGCCCGGGGAGGTTTCCCGGGACGGGGGGCGGGGAGGACACGTTCACACCCGCGATCTGGCTGTTGGCCGGTCGCACCCACCCGCCGTGCGTTCATCCGCACCGGCCTGGGGCTGGGACGTCACCGGGAGCGGCGAAGGCCGTCTCCGCGCCCGACCGGAGAATCAGCACCGGCCACGGACGCTTTCGTTGGCACCGGACCCTTCGCCGGGGAACGCGCGAACGTGCACGTCCGACACAGTAAGGGGGCCCGTATGGACGCCTTCACCGCCGGAATCCTGCAGCGCATACAGAACGCCGAACAGGATCTGCACCGCGCAATCGAGTCCGGGGACGAGTTCCTCGCCGAGGTGGAACAGTCCGAACTGGACGACCTCCGCCGGCTCGCAGCCGACCACGGTGTCGACACGGTGCTGGAGCGGCACCGCGCCGCCGCCTGACACCGCTGCCCGACCCCGCCACCCGATCCGACCCGCAGTGGTCCGCGAAACCCAAGCCCTGGTACACACGTACCAGGGCTCTTCGCTGTGCCGGCACCGTTCGCGGGCCGTTGTTCAGTCGTGCCAGGCGCCGAGTTCCTCCAGCCGGGCCTGGAGCGGCTCGAAGACGCCGGGCGGGGCGGTGACGGTGAGCCCGCCGTCCGCCGGCCGGCCGGGGCGGCCGCCGCAGAGCGCGCCGGCCTCGGCGGCGATCAGCAGGCCGGCGGCGTGGTCCCAGGGCTGCAGGCCGCGCTCGTAGAAGCCGTCCAGCCGGCCGGCGGCGACGTCGCAGAGGTCGACGGCGGCGGCGCCCGCGCGGCGGATGTCGCGGACCTCGGGCATCAGCGCGAACAGCACCTCGGCCTGGTGGGTGCGGCGGGCCGTGAGGTAGCCGAAGCCGGTGCCGATCAGGGCCTGGCCCCACGGCGGGGCGGGCCGGGTGCTGAGCGGCTTGCCGTTGAGGTGGGCGCCGCCGCCGAGCACGGCGTGGAAGGTCTCGCCCCGGGAGGGGACGGCGACCACGCCGACGACCGCCCGTCCGTCCAGTTCGGCGGCCACGCTGACACCCCAGGAGGGCAGCCCGTACAGGTAGTTGACGGTGCCGTCGAGGGGGTCGACGACCCAGCGCACGCCGCTGGTGCCGGGGCGGTCGGCGCCCTCCTCGCCGAGGTAGCCGTCGTCGGGGCGGCTGCCGGTGATCAGCTCCAGGACGAGCTTCTCGGAGGCCAGGTCCATCTCGGTGACCACGTCGACGGGGCTGCTCTTGGTGTCGGCCACGCCCAGGTCGGCGGGGCGGCCGTCGCGCAGCAGGGCGCCGGCCCGGTGGGCGGCGTCCAGGGCGAGTGCGAGCAGTTCGTCGAGCAGTTCGGGGCTGGGCACAGGGGTCCTCTCGGCGGGTGCGGTGTACGGGGTGTGGAACGGTGTCAGGCCTGGGCGGCGGCCGGGCGCGGGGCCCGCGGGTTGGGGCAGCAGGCCACCGCGCAGACGTCGTGGCTGGGGCCGAGCGCACCGAGGGCGCAGCGGGTGACCGCCTCGCCGCGTTCGGTGGCGGCCCGCTCCAGGACGAGTTCGCGGACGGCCGCGGTGAACCGGGGGTCGGCGCCGACGGTGGCGGCGCGGGCCACGGGCAGGCCGAGCTCGGCGGCCTTGGCCCGGGCCTCGGTGTCGAGGTCGTACTTGACCTCCATGTGGTCCGAGACGAAGCCGATCGGCACCATCACGACGGCCGGGGCGCCGGCCTGGTGGACGGCCTCCAGGTGGTCGCAGATGTCGGGTTCGAGCCAGGGCGTCTGCGGGGAGCCGCTGCGGCTCTGGAAGACCAGCTCCCACGGGCGGTCCGGCACGCCGGTGGCCTCGGCGACGGCGGCGGCGACCTGCCGGGCGACGTCGAGGTGCTGGGCGACGTACGCGCCGCCGGGGGTGCCCCGGGCCGGGTCGCCGGGGGCGCCGGAGGTCTCGGCCATGGTGTCGGGGATGGAGTGGGTGGTGAAGGCGAGCCGGGCTCCGTCCCGGACGGCGGCGGGCAGCCCGGCGAGGGCCGCAAGGGTGGCGTCGGCCATCGGCCGGACGAAGCCGGGGTGGTTGTAGAAGTGCCGGAGCTTGTCGACGGTGAGCGCGGGCGCGCCTTCGGCGGCGAGCCGGGCGAGCGCGTCGGCGAGGTTCTCGCGGTACTGGCGGCAGCCGGAGTAGCCGGCGTAGGCGCTGGTGGCGAGAACGGCGATCCGGCGGTGGCCGTCGGCGGCGATCTCGCGCAGGGTGTCGACCAGGTAGGGGGCCCAGTTGCGGTTGCCCCAGTAGACCGGCAGGTCGAGGCCGTGGCCGGCGAAGTCCTTGCGGAGGGCGGCGAGCAGTTCGCGGTTCTGCTCGTTGATCGGGCTGACGCCGCCGAACAGGAAGTAGTGCTTGCCGACCTCCTTGAGGCGCTCCTTCGGGATGCCGCGGCCCCGGGTGACGTTCTCCAGGAACGGCACCACGTCCTCGGGGGCCTCGGGCCCGCCGAAGGAGAGCAGCAGCAGGGCGTCGTACGGGTCGGCGGTGCCGGCCGGGGCGCCGGGCGATGAGGGTTTGCGCGCGTCGGACATGGATCCGATCCTGCCACTGCCGGATCGTGACCTACGGGCGGGGCCGCGCGCCGAACTGTCCGGTATATCTCGTTTGCCGATGTACGTAAGCTGTCACAGTTAGCGATGTTCCTTACTCACACCCTCACGCGGAGCCCCCGTGCTGTCCAGCTACCGCCAGATCTTCGCCGCTCCCGGCACTCTGGCCTTCTCCTCCGCCGGCCTCGTCTCACGGCTGCCGATCTCGATGACCGGCATCGGGATCGTCACCATGCTGTCGCAGCTGCGCGACTCGTTCGGGGTGGCGGGCGCGGTGGCGGCGGTGCTGGCACTGTCGGCGGCCGCGATCGGCCCGCAGGTCTCGCGGCTGGTGGACCGCTACGGGCAGCGCCGGGTGGCACTCCCCGCGACGGCGGTCACCCTCGCGGCGGCCACCGCCCTGCTGCTCTGCGCCCGGCTCGGCGCCCCCGACTGGACGCTGTTCGTCTGCGCCGCCGCGATGGGCGGCATGCCCAGCACCGGCGCGATGGTCCGGGCCCGCTGGGCGTACCTGTACCGCGACGAGGCGCCCAAGCTGCACACCGCGTACTCGTACGAGGCGGTGATGGACGAGATCTGCTTCATCGTCGGCCCGATCCTCTCGATCGGCCTGGCCACCGCCGTCTTCCCGGAGGCCGGCGTCCTGCTGGCCGCCGTCTTCCTGACGGTGGGCGTGCTGCTGTTCACCGCGCAGCGCCGCACCGAGCCGCCGGTCCACCCGGCGGCGCACCACTCCGGCCCCTCGGTGATCCGCAACGCCGGGCTCCAGGTGCTGGTGCTGACCTTCGTCGCGACCGGTGCGATCTTCGGCTCGGTCGAGGTGGTGACGGTGGCCTTCGCCGAGGAACAGGGGCACACCGCCGCGTCCAGCCTGGTGCTGGCGGTCTACGCGCTCGGCTCCTGCCTGGCCGGGGTGGTGTACGGGACGCTGCACTTCAAGGGCCCGCTCGCGAGCCGGTTCCTCGGCGGCGTCGCGCTGATGGCGGCCAGCATGGTGCCGCTGGTGGTGGTCGGACAGCTGGTGACGGGGACGGGCGGACTGGTGGCGCTCGGCCTCGCGCTGTTCGTCGCCGGGATCTCCGTCTCGCCGACCCTGATCGCCGCGATGGCCACGGTCGAGCGGCTCGTACCGGCCGCGCAGCTGACCGAGGGGATGACCTGGACGACGACCGGGCTGGCCCTCGGGGTGGCGTTCGGCTCCTCGGCGGCCGGCTGGGTGGTGGACGCCTCGGGCGCCCCCGCCGGGTACTGGGTACCGGTGGGCGCCGGCGCCTTCGGCGCGCTGACCGCGGTGCTGGGCCTCGGCCGGCTGCGCGCCGGACTGCTGTCCGCCGAAGCCGGAACGCGGCCGCCGCAGACCGTAGACCTGGGGCATTGAACTGATTACGCTCCCTACCCACGGGTAGCGCCCCCGGGGCCCGCCCCGTGCCGTCCCGGATCGCGGACCACGCCGCCACGTACCGCACGTACGGCACCCGAGCAGGAGGCACGACATGCCCCAGGCCATCACCGACGGCCGCTGGACCAACTGGGCCGGCAACCAGAGCGCCGACCCGGTCGAGACGATCGCGCCGGCCTCCGCCGCCGAACTGGGCGAGCGGATCCGGCGGGCCGCCGAGGCCGGGCGGACGGTCAAGGCGGTCGGCTCCGGGCACTCGTTCACCGCGATCGCCTCGGCCGGCGGCGGCATCCTGGTGCGTCCCGACGCGCTGACCGCCGTCCGGGAGCTGGACCGCGAGGCCGGGACGGTCACCGTGGAGTCCGGCCTGCCGCTGTCCCGGCTCAACCGCCTGCTGGAGGCGGCCGGCCTGTCGCTGACCAACATGGGCGACATCGAGGTGCAGACCGTGGCCGGCGCCACCAGCACCGGCACGCACGGCACCGGCCGCGACTCCGGCTCGCTGGCCGCCCAGATCCGGGCCCTGGAGATCGTCCTCGCCGACGGCAGCGTCCAGCACTGCTCGCCGGCCGAGAACCCGGAGCTGTTCCAGGGCGCCCGGCTCGGCCTCGGCGCCCTCGGAGTGATCACTGCGATCACCTTCGGTGTGGAGCCCGCCTTCCTGCTGACCGCCCACGAGCAGCCGATGGGCTTCGACGAGGTGCTCGGCCGGCTCGACGACCTGACGGCCGTCAACGAGCACTTCGAGTTCTACTGGTTCCCGCACACCGACCGCTGCTCCACCAAGCGCAACAACCGCAGCCAGGGGCCGGCCGCGCCGCTGCCCCGGTTCAAGGCCTGGCTGGACGACGAGTTCCTCTCCAACACGGTCTGGGAGGGCGCCTGCCGGATCGGCCGGCGGTTCCCGAAGGCCGTCCCGTCGATCGCCGCCGTCGCCTCCCGGGCCTGGTCCGAGCGGACGTACACGGACCTCGCCCACAGGGTGTTCACCAGCCCGCGCACGGTGCGCTTCACAGAGATGGAGTACGCGGTGCCTCGCGAGGCGGCCGCGACCGTCCTGCGCGAGCTGAAGGCGCTGGTGGAGCGCTCGCGCTGGCAGATCAGCTTCCCCGTCGAGGTGCGCTTCGCGCCCGCCGACGACCTCTGGCTGTCCACCGCGAGCGGCCGCGACAGTGCCTACATCGCCGTCCACCTCTACCGGGGCACCGCCGAGCAGGGCTACTTCACCGAGGTGGAGAAGCTGATGGCGGCCCACCGGGGCCGCCCGCACTGGGGCAAGCTGCACACCCGGGACGCCGAGTACCTCTCCGCCGCGTACCCGCACTTCGGCGACTTCACCGCGCTGCGCGACAAGGTCGACCCGCAGCGGGTGTTCGGCAACGACTACCTGCGCCGGGTGCTGGGCGCGTAGCCGGTCGGCGGACCGCCGGTCAGGGGGTCTGCGCCGGGGCGGCCGGCTCGGAGGGCGCGGCGGACGGGGCGGGCGCAGCGGGGGCCGAGGAGGCCTGGCCGCCCGGGGCCGGGCCGGCGGACGGCTCGCCCGGGGACTGCCCGGAGGGCTCGGCCGAGGGCGTGGCGGTGGGCCGGGCCGGCCCCGTGCCCGACGTGCCCGGCGTGGCCGACGGGCTCGGCAGCGCCGACGGCGACGACGACGGGCTCTGCCCGCCGGACGCGGGGGCCGGGGCGCCGCTCGAAGAGCCGGCCGACGGGCCGGCCGACGAGCCGGGCGAGGAGCCGCCCGGCGTGGCGGGCGCGCTGTCGTGCACCGTGCCGCCGAAGGACGTCCCCCGGCCCGTGCCGCCCTGGACGGTCGCCGAGACCGGCTGGCCGGTGACCAGCTCGAAGGCCAGGATCGGGACCATCGCCAGGACGAAGACCAGGGCCGAGACGGCCGCGTACGACTTCCAGGTCCAGCGCCGCCCGGCCTTCTGCACCCGCGAGCGGTTCCAGTCCGGGGAGATCGCGGGCGCCGGGCCCGGCGCGGCGGCGGGCACCTGGCGCAGCGAGTTGACCGTGCCGCCGGGGCCGGTGTCGGCGGCCTCGCGCAACTGCTCGCCGGTACGGCGGAAGAAGTGCTGGAGGACGGCGCCGCTGGTGGTGGCGGCGATGCTGACCACCGCCGCGCCGGTGACCGTCCCGGCCACGCCGAGTTCGGAGGCCAGCACCGCGCCGGCCACGGTGGCCAGCGCACTGGCCGCGACCTGAGTCACACTCAGGTCGATTCGCTTCCCGCTCTTCGTTGCCGGCTCCTCCGTGGGCCTCCTGGCGGGGTTCTGGTCCGGCATCAACATCCCTTGATCAGTTCGACCGTTCTTCGAACAAGTCAGTCCATCTTGCCCAAAGAAGGACACAAGGGGCGAATATCCGGTTCTTCTCGGTCGATATATGTGAAGATGATCACCGTCCGGTCGTCAACGGTCCGCCGTTGAAGTGCCCACTCTTGAGATTCCCGTGAATCACGGGAGACTTGAGCGGCGAGCCGCCCCTCCGGATGCCACGAATGGAGTACTGTTCGTGGAGCCTGAGCCTTTGGTCGACTTGTCGACTGCCCATCAAACGGCAGATCCGACACCGGCCGCGGAGCGGGTACGCACGGCGGCGCCCGTCCCGGATCGTCGCGTCACGCCATGTGCGAGGACGGCCGGGACACCCAGGCGCGACGTCGACCGCGACGTGGCAAAAAGGCAACCGTGCCACAGCGGCGCGTTCGGGCAGAAGCCCGACACGCCGGGGAACTCAGCAAGGTTGTGGCCAGTCGCCAGTGGGCAGGCCACACTCAGTACGGGAGCAGCGACGCAGGTGACGTCGGCAGGCACCACCCGGGAGGTAACCGTGCCCGAACTGCGCGTCGTGGCCGTCAGCAACGACGGCACACGGCTGGTGCTCAAGGCTGCCGACAGCACGGAGTACACCCTCCCCATCGACGAGCGGCTGCGCGCCGCCATCCGTGGGGACAGGCCGCGCCTCGGCCAGATCGAGATCGAGGTCGAGAGCCACCTCCGTCCCAGGGACATCCAGGCGCGGATACGAGCAGGCGCCTCCGCCGAGGAGGTCGCGCACTCCGCCGGCATCTCGGTCGACCGCGTCCGCCGCTTCGAGGGCCCCGTGCTCGCCGAACGCGCCTTCATGGCCGAGCGCGCCCGCAAGACCGCGATCCGCCGGCACGGCGAGTCCACCGGGCCCCAGCTCGGCGAGGCCGTCGCCGAGCGCCTCGCGCTGCGCGGCGCCGAGAAGGACACCGAGCAGTGGGACTCCTGGCGCCGCGACGACGGCACCTGGGAGGTCGTGCTCGGCTACCGCGCCGACGGCGAGGGCCGGACCGCCAGCTGGACGTACGACCCGCCCCGGCGGCTGGTCCAGCCGATCGACGACGAGGCCCGCGCGCTGATCGGCGAGAACGTCGAGCGCGAGGAGGAACAGGTCTTCCCGTTCATCCCGCGGATCGCCCGGCTGCCGCACGACCGGCCGCTGCGCCCGATGATCGACCGGCCCTCCGCCGACCGGATCATGTCGGCCCGTGAGGTCCGGGAGTCGCGCGAGGCCACGGCCGAGGCACGGGACTCGCTGACCAGCCTGCTCGACGTGGTCCCCGCCTTCCGCAGTGACCTCGCGGTGGGCAGCCCCGCCCCGGTCGAGCCGGCCGCGGTGGCCGAGGTCGTCGAGGAGGCCGAGGAGCCGGCGGCCCCCGCCGCCAGCATCGGCGCGGGCTCGGCGTACGCGGACATCCTGATGCCGCGCGCGGTCGCTCCGCACCGCGAGCGCCTGGTCGGCACCACCGACCGGCAGGCCGAGGCGGACGGCGTGCGCCCCGGGCGGCGTGCCACGGTGCCCAGCTGGGACGAGATCGTCTTCGGCAGCCGGCGCAAGAAGCAGGAGTAGCAGGCGGCAGGTGCGCGAGGGCGGCCGCTCCCGACGGGGAGCGGCCGCCCTTACGCGTGCCGCCTCGGGTGCCGCCTTGACGTGTGCGGCGGTGACGGCCCGTCAGCCGGGCTGTCCGCCGGTCGCGGCCGGACGCTCCAGGTCACCGGACCACTCGCTCCACGAACCGGGGTACAGCGCGGCGGGCACGCCCGCCACCTCCAGCGCGAGCACCTGGTGCGCCGCCGTCACACCCGAACCGCAGTAGACGCCCACCTGCCGCTCCCCCGCGCCGATCGCCGCGAAGCGGGCGGCGAGGGCGGCGGCCGGCAGGAACCGCCCGTCCGAACCGACGTTCTCCACGGTCGGCGCCGACACCGCGCCGGGGATGTGCCCGGCCCGCGGGTCGATCGGCTCGACCTCGCCCCGGTAGCGCTCGCCGGCCCGGGCGTCCAGCAGCAGGCCGGTACGGGCCAGCGCGGCGGCGCCGTCCGCGTCGAGGGTCGGCAGCTGGCCGGGGACGGGCTTGAAGTCGCCCTCCCCGGCCGGCGGCAGCTCGGCCGTGACCGGCAGTCCGGCCTCCTGCCAGGCGGCCAGCCCGCCGTCCAGCACCCGGACGTCCCGGTGCCCGGCCCAGCGCAGCAGCCACCAGGCGCGCGCCGCCGCCATCGCGGTGGCCGCGTCGTACACCACCACCGGACGGTCGGCCGAGACGCCCGCGCGGCGCAGCGCCTCGCCCAGGGCCTCCGGGTCGGGCAGCGGGTGCCGGCCGCCGGCGTCGGCGCGCGGCGGGGCGGAGAGTTCGCGGTCGAGTTCCAGGAAGTACGCGCCGGGCAGGTGGCCGGCCGCGTAGTCGGCGGCGCCGGGCGGGCCGCCCAGCTGCCAGCGGATGTCGAGGAGCGCCGGCGGCCGGGAGGAGGCGAGGGCTGTCTCCAGCTCGGCCACGGAGATCAGCGGGGAGTCCTGCGGGATGCTGTCCATGGCCGCCATTCTCGCGCAGCGGTGACGCGCGGAAGGCTCCCCGGGGCGGTGTCCGGCCACGGCTTCGGCGCCGCTTCAGAAAGACTTCAGCGCGGCTTCGGCTCAGGCCTGCTGCTCGAACGGGAGGACGTCCGGGGAGAGCACCGAGACCCGGGCCGTCGCGGCGGTCAGCCGGCGCCGGTGGTGGCGGCGGCAGAGCACCTCGTAGCCGATCTCGTCGTCACTGACGCTGATGTCGCCGACGACGACCTGGGCGCCCTCGACCACCATCACGCCGCCGACCGTCCGGGCGTTGTGGGTGGCCCGCGCGCCGCACCAGCAGAGTGCCTCGACCTGGAGGACCTCGACCCGGTCGGCGAGTTCGATCAGGCGCTGCGAGCCGGGGAACAGCCGGGTGCGGAAGTCGGTGGTGATGCCGAAGGTGAAGACGTCGATGCCCAGTTCGTCGACGACCCGGGCCAGCTGGTCGACCTGCTCGGTGGCGTAGAAGTTCGCCTCGTCGCAGATCAGGTAGTCGACCCGGCCGCCCGCCGACAGCAGGTGCACCACGTGGAGGTGGAAGTCGAAGGCGTCGGTCACCTCCACGGCGTCCGCGCGCAGGCCGAGCCGGCTGGAGATGGTGGCGGCCCCGGCCCGGTCGTGGCGGGAGAAGATGATCCCCTGCCGGCCGCGGGCGGCGTGGTTGTGGTCCAGCTGGAGTGCGAGCGTCGACTTGCCGCAGTCCATCGTCCCCGAGAAGAACACCAGTTCAGCCATGGGTGGTGCAGAGGCCCTTCGGTTGAGGTGGAGGTCGGTCGGTGCGGGGCTCAGCCGCGGACTTCGAGCAGCGGCACGTGCTGCTCGACCGGGGTCATCGAGCCGTGCAGGCCGATCATCGTCGACTCGCCCGGCTCCTTGCGGGAGGCGATCACCGCGATGTCGTCCCGGGCCGCCGCGACCACGTCGCCGATCCGGGCGTACACCCGGTCGTCCACCACCGGGCCGAACCAGCCCGCCGCGATGGCCTGCTCGCGGGTCGCGACCCACATCCGGTCGCCGAGCACCTCGCTCCACACGGTGTGGACGTCGGCCGCCGCCCCCGGCACCGCGTACACGTGCCGGGCCCGGCCCTCCCCGCCGAGCAGGGCGACGCCGGCACTGAGCTCCCAGTCGTCGTCGAAGTCGATCCGGTCCTCCGGCGCGATGTCGATCATGCCGTGATCGGCCGTCACGTACAGCACCGAACGCGGCGGGAGCTGCTCCGCGAGGCGCTTGGCGAGCCGGTCCACGGTGTTCAGCATCATCCGCCAGTCGTCCGAGTCGACCCCGAAGCGGTGCCCGGCGCCGTCCAGCTCACTGACGTACGTGTACACCAGCGCCCGGTCGTGCTCGGCCAGCCAGCGGGCCGCCAGGTCCATCCGCTCCTCGCCGGTGGTGCGGCCGTGGAAGGTGCCCCCGGACAGCGCGACCCTGGTCAGCGGGGTCTGCGCGAACAGCGGCGAGGACACCTGACAGGTCGCCACCCCCGCCGCCTGGACCCGCTCGAAGACCGTCGGGTACGGCTGCCAGACGCTCGGCTCGGTCGGCGGCTGCCAGCGCAGCTGGTTCATCAGGTACCCGGTGCCCGGCACCGCGACCGTGTACCCCGCCAGGCCGTGCCGGCCCGGCGGCAGACCGGTGCCGACCGAGGCCAGCGAGGTCGCCGTGGTCGCCGGGAAGCCCGCGGTGAGCGGGCGGCCGGTGTTGCCGAGCGAGGTGCCGGCCAGCGAACTCAGGAACGGCGCGTACTGCGGGTGGCGCAGCAGCAGCTCCCAGCCGAGGCCGTCGACCAGGAACACGCAGGCCCGGTCGGCGGGCGCTATCGGCAGGGTGGAGGAGAAGCCGGCCACGCCGAGACCGGCCGCGACCGAGGGCAGCAGGTCGCTGAGCGACCCGCTGCCGTACAGCGGCGCGGGGGCCTCGGCCGGGTCCAGGATCTCGAAGGAGTCGTAGCCGTCGGTGGGTGCGAGAGTCATCGTGAGGTTCTGTTCTCCCCGGTCGCTCAGGACCGGCCGCTGCTGATCGTGGCCTCGGACAGGGCCCGCGCGAACACCAGGGCCTGCGAGACCGTCTCCGGGCCGTCCCCCGCCTCGCTGACCCGCAGGGACAGGTCGTCGGCCGTGGCCGAACCGGTGTAGCCGTGGTCGGCGTCGCAGTTCGGGTCCGAACAGCCGGCCGGCTCCAGGTCGAGGCGCTGCACGGCGCCCCACCCGATGGTCAGCACGACCTCGCGCGGCAGCGTGCCCGGGGTGTACGTCTCCGGGTTGGACACCATCCGGCTGAGCACCACGGAGCCGATCCGGTCCAGCCGCACGCACTCGGTCGACGTGGTCGCGTACGGCACCGGGCTGTTCGCGTCACCGGACTGCTCGTCGGTGTGGCTGACCACGAACCGGGTCTGGGTGAGCACCAGCACGGTCACGTGCCGGCGGACCTCGTTGGCGTCGAAGGTGGTCTCCTGGTGCACCAGGTAGGAGCTGATCGGCTCGGAACCCACCGCGGACTCGACCGCCTCGGACACCAGGGCCGGGTAGTAGCCACTGCGCTCGATCGCCGAACGCAGGTCCTGAGTGTTGGTGGTACCGGTCTTGGCCATGGCTCCATCCTGGCACGGCCCGCCGACGAAGCGGGCGCCGCGGCGCCGGGCTCCCGGCGCACGAGCACCCCGGATGGGGCGCAACCAAGGAAGGTTACAGGCTGCTCATCGCGCGCGGGCCCAGATCGCTGCGCACGGGCAGGGGTGCGATCCGCACCCGCGCCCCCAGGATCGCCAGCCCGTGCGGGGCCACGACCACGGGTTCGAGATCGACCGAGGCGACCTCCGGCAGGTCGTCCACCAGCCGCGACACCCGCAGCAGCACCTCCTCCAGGGCCGCCGTGTCCACCGGGGCCGCACCCCGCCAGCCGAACAGCAGCGGAGCGGCCCGCACCTCCCGGATGAGACCCGCCACATCCTGGTCGGTGGCCGGCACCAGCCGGTGCGCCACATCGCCCAGCAACTCGGCCGGCGCACCCGCCAGCCCGAACGACAGGATCGTGCCCACCGCCGGGTCGACGGTCGCGCCGATCACCGTGTCCACCCCGCGCGGCGCCAGCCCCTGCACCACCAGCTGCGCCTTCGCCGCGCCGCCGACCAGCGCGTCCAGCTCCCGGTGGGCCCGGCGCAGGCCCGGCTCACCGGTCAGGTCCAGACGTACGCTGCCCAGGTCAGGGCGGTGGCGCAGGTGCGGGGCGGTCGCCTTGAGCGCGACCGGGTAGCCGAGCGCGGCGGCGGCCCGCACCGCGCTCTCCTCGTCCGGCGCGGGCAGCGCCGGGTGGACGTCGATGCCGTACGTGGCGAGCAGCGCCGCCGCGTCCGCCTCCGGCAGGGTGATCCGGGCGCCGCCCGGCTGGGTCCGGGCCGCGACCGCCGCCCGGGTGCCGAGTGCGGCGTCGACCAGCGCCCGCGCCGCGCCCTCGTCCACCCGGTCCAGCTCGGGGACCCGCGCGGTCTCCTCCGCCTCGGCCGTCCGGCGCCGCCAGTGCGCGTACCGGACGGCGTGCGCCAGGGCGTGCACCGCCCGCTCCGGTGAGGGGTACGCGGGGATGCCGCCCGCGAGCAGCCGGCCCGGCAGGTCGGTCAGCGCCAGATGGGCCAGCAGCAGCGGCTTGCCCGCCTCGCGGGCCCGGACGGCCGCCTCCAGCAGGGCCTCGGCGATCTCCGGGTCGTCCGAGCCCGGGTCCGCCTCGTGCAGCCGGCCGCCCATGAAGGCGTGCGCGGCGGTGCCGATCGGCGGTATCGCCACCGCGATCACCGCGTCCACCCCCGGGTCGGCGAGGGCGGTGTCCAGCGCGATCCGGAAGTTCTCGCCGGTCGCGGCCGTGGTCAGGTCGACCGGGGTGCGCGGGCGCAGCCCGGCGCTGAGGCAGGCGTCGTGGGTCAGCAGGCCCATCGAGTCGGAGTTGCCGACCACCGCCACCCGGTCGCCGGGCGGCAGCGGCTGGAGGGCGAGCAGCTCACCGGTGTCGTACAGGTCGGTGATGGTGTCCACCCGCAGCACCCCGGCCTGCTGGAACAGCGCGTCGGCGGTGGCGTCGCGCAGTCCGCTGACGGCGGGCTGGACGGCGTGGCCGGGCGGCAGGCTGCCGGTGTGCCGGGCCCCCTTGACCACCACCACCGGCTTGCTGGCGGCGAGCCGGCGGGCGATCCGGGTGAACTTGCGCGGGTTGCCGAAGGACTCCAGGTAGAGCAGCACGACGTCGGTGGCCGGGTCCTCCTCCCAGTACTGCAGCAGGTCGTTGCCGGAGACGTCGGAGCGGTTGCCCACCGAGGCGAAGGAGGACACGCCGAGGCCCCGCCGGTGGGCGGCCTCCAGCAGGGCCACCCCGATCGCCCCGGACTGGCAGAAGATCCCGAACCCGCCGCGCTGCGGCAGGACGGGCGCCAGCGAGGCGTTCAGCGGCTGCTCCGGATCGGTGTTGATCAGGCCGAACGCGTTCGGGCCGATCACCCGCATGCCCGCCGCCCGGGCCTGGCGCACCAGCGCCCGCTGGCGGTCCCGGCCCTCCGGGCCGGTCTCGGCGTACCCGGCCGTCACCACCACCAGGCCCTGCACGCCGTGCGCGCCGCAGTCGGCGACGGCGCCGGGCACCGCCCCCGCGGGGACGGCGATCACCGCGAGGTCCACCGGGCCGGGGATCTCCAGCAGCGAGCGGAACACCGGCACCCCGTCCAGCTCGGTGCCCGGCCCGGCGTTGCGGTTCACCGCGTACACCGGGCCCCGGAAGCCCGCCAGGTCGCGCAGCACCGCCCGGCCCACCGTCTGCGGGTTGCGCGAGACCCCGACCACCGCGACCGAGCGCGGAGTCAGCAGGCGCTGCACCGATCGGGCCTCGGCCCGGTGCTCGCGGGCGCGCATCACGGCGAGCGAGGCCGCCGTCGGCTCCAGGTCGAACTCCAGGTGGACGACCCCGTCGGCGAAGCTGCGGCGCTGGGTGTACCCGGCGTCCGTGAACACCTTCACCATCTTGCGGTTCTCCGGCAGCACCTCGGCGATGAACCGGCGGATGCCCCGCTCCTGGGCGACCGCGCCGATGTGCTCCAGCAGTGCGGACGCGACGCCCCTGCCCTGGTGGGCGTCCTGCACCAGGAAGGCCACCTCGGCGGTGGTGCCCTGCTCGGACGGGCGGCCGGTGGCGTCGATGCGGTCGTAGCGGACGGTCGCGATGAAACGGTCCCGGACGACGACGGCCAGGCCCACCCGGTTCACGAAGTCGTGGTGCGTGAAACGCCTCACGTCCTTGTCGGACAGCCGGGGGTACGGCGCGAAGAAGCGGAAGTACTTCGACTGGTCGGAGACCTGCTCGTAGAACTCCACCAGGCGCTGCGCGTCCGCCGTGGTGATCGGCCGGATCCGGGCCGTTCCGCCGTCGCGCAGCAGCACGTCGGCCTCCCAGTGCCGGGGGTACCCCGGATCCTCGGTCGGCCGCTGCCCGCCCGGCTGCTGCCCGCCGGGGCGGGGGCCGCCCGCCGGCGTCTGCTCGTCGGTCGGCTGGGGCTGCGGTACCGGAGAGTCGTCCACATTCGTCAGGTTATCCGGCGGCGAGCCGCATGGCGCCGGGCACGCACCCACGGCAGGGTGGGAGGGACGGCGACCGGTGCGAGGGCCGGGCCGCACTCCGCCGCCCGACGGCTGCGGAGCCTCTCCCGGGGCTGCGGAGCACCCCTCCACGCGTGTAACACTGGTCTAGACAACATGGCCGTTCCGAACATGGCCAGCAACACCTGAAAGGCACGTCATCATGGCTGAGCGCCGCGTCACCATCGGTTGGGCCGAGGGCCTGCACGCCCGTCCCGCCTCCATCTTCGTCCGCGCCGTGACGGCCACGGGCGTGCCGATGACCATCGCCAAGCCCGGCGGCACCCCCGTCAACGCGGCCTCCATGCTCGGGCTGCTCGGCCTCGGCGCCGAGGGCGGCGAAGAGGTCGTCCTCACCTCCGACTCCGAAGGCGCCGACGCCGCCCTCGACCGCGTCGCCAAGCTCGTCCAGGAAGGCCTCGACGAGCTGCCCGCCGCCTGAGCCCGCCACAGCTCCCCGAAGGGGTGTGCCGCACGACGGCGCACCCCTTCGTCGTGCCCGGCCCCACCCCGCCCGGGGCCTCGCCCCCGGCACCCGGACCCACGCCGGAGCCGTCGCCGTGGGCGTGGCCGTAGGCGTGGCCGACCTACCGCGACCACGGCCTACCAGCCGGCGGCCTCCCGCAGCAGCAGGTCGCGCACCAGCGCCACGTGCGGCTTCACCGCCGCACCCGGCAGCCGCACCAGAAAACCCGTGTTGATCGGCGGGTCCTCCGGATCGAGCAGCAGCACCAGCGCGCCCGACACCAGCTCCCCCGCACACAGGTACCGCGGCAGGACGGAGTACCCGGCCCCCGCGACCACCGCCGCGAGCACCCCCCGCAGATCCGGCACCACGACCGCCGCGGGCCCCGACAGGCGGGCGCCGAAGACATGCCGCCAGTACCGGCGCGCGATCGGCAGGTCCTCGGCGTACGTCACCAGCGGCACCCCGTGCAGCGCGGCCGGGCCCAGCTCGGCCACCCGGTCCGGACCGATCCGCCCGGCCCAGGCCGGAGCCGCGACCAGGACGAACTCCTCGTCCGTCAGCGGCACCGCACTCAGCTGCCGCCCACGCGGGCGGACGGTGGACAGGGCGAGATCGAACCGCCCGGCGCGCAGTCCGTCCAGCAGGTCGTCGGTGAGCCCGGTGGTGACCCGCAGTCGCACACCCTCCGCGACCAGCGGCGCCAGGGCCGGCAGCACCCGGACGCAGAGCAGCTCCGCCGGCCCCGCCAGGTGCACCGGCTCGGCGGGTACGCCCGGCTCCGCGCCGCCCCCGTCGGCGACCGCCGCCAGCGCGTCCAGCGGCCCGGCCACCCGCGCGGCCAGGTCGTCCGCCACCGAGGTGGCCGCCACCCCGCGCGGCAGCCGTTCGAACAACTGTCGGCCCAACCGCCCCTCCAGCGAACGGATCTGAGCCGTCACCGTCGGCTGCGACAGCCCCAGCAGCCGGGCCGCCGCCGTGAACGAACCCGTCCGGTGCACCGCGAGGAACGTCCGCAGGTGGACGAGATCGAGCGGGCCGCCACCGGCCGAGCCATCGGAATTCCTATCGGACATGATGGCAAGCCTATTGGATACCGATCGGAGAACGGCCTACGTTCAAGGAGATCACCGAGCCGAGACCCGGCCCCGCACCCCTCCGGAGAACCGACATGTCGAACATCCTCATCGTGCTGACCGGCGCCGACCACTGGACCCTCAACGACGGCACCAAGCACCCCACCGGCTACTGGGCCGAGGAACTCGCCGCACCCCACCGCGCCCTCACCGCCGCCGGCCACCGGATCACCATCGCCACCCCCGGCGCCGTCACCCCCACCGTCGACCGGGGCAGCCTCACCCCCGAGTCCAACGGCGGCCAGGCCGCCGCCGACGCCGTCGCCGCCGAACTCGCCGCCATCGACCAGCTCCGCGCCCCCGTCCGGCTGGAGGACGTCGACCTCACCGAGTACGACGCCGTCTTCTACCCCGGCGGCCACGGCCCCATGGAGGACCTCGCCGTCAACGCCGACTCCGGCCGCCTGCTCACCGCCGCCCTCGACTCCGGCAAGCCCCTCGCCGTCGTCTGCCACGGCCCCGCCGCCCTCCTCGCCGCCCGGCGCCCCGACGGCGCCTCCCCCTTCGCCGGCTACCGCCTCACCGGCTTCACCAACACCGAGGAGACCCAGGCCGGCCTCGCCGACAAGGCCCCCTGGCTGCTCCAGGACCGGCTCACCGCCCTCGGCGCCGACTTCCAGGAGGGCGAGCCGTGGGCACCCCACGTGGTGGTCGACCGCAACCTCTACACCGGCCAGAACCCGGCCTCGTCCGCCCCGCTGGCAGCCGAACTGATCAAGGCCCTGGGCTGACCCCCGCACACCGAACGGATCGAACGGAAAGTCGGCGGTAACCCCACCATCGGGCGAACTGGCGATCGATCAGGAGCTTCCGGCCACCACCCGGCCGGAAGCTTCGGGCATGACCTTCCTCGATCTCGAAAACCCCGGACACGCCTACCTGTTCGGATTCCTCCAGGCGGACGGGCACCTCTCCCAGGGCATCGGGCGGAAGGGCCGGCTCACGGTCGAGCTCTCGGCCCGGGACGCCCCGATCCTTGAGGCCTTCCAGCGACTCTGCCCGTACAACAGCGGCATCACCTACCGCACCCGGGCGACGAACTTCGCGACCGAGCACACCTCGGTCCAGTGGACCGTGTGCGCCCTGGAGTTCCGGGAGGAGCTCAAGGCCCTCGGCTTCCCGGTCGGCCGCAAGTCGCTGACGGTGGCTCCGCCGAAGGTGCCGTTCGTGGAGCGCGACTACCTCCGCGGGCTGATAGACGCCGACGGATCGGTCGGACGCACCGCCCAGGACCTGCCGTTCGTCAGCTTCACCACGCAGAGCGACGCGCTGGCGGCGTTCTCCTCCCGGTACTTCGGCGAACTCACCGACACCCGCCGTGTCTTCAGGCGGAACAACCGTGATGCGATCTACAACATCGTGTTCAGCAGGGAGGAGGCCGTTGCCATCGCCCTCGACCTCTACTACCCCGGATGCCTGGCCCTCCCCCGCAAACAAGCAAGCGCGGATCATGCTGCGGCCTGGGTGCGGCCACCCGGGGTGAAGAAGGTCCTCCGCCGGAGCTGGAGTACGGAGGAGGACGAGACCCTTCTCGCGGCCGGCAGTGCCGCAGACGCCGCCGGGCAACTCGGGCGGACCGTGCAGAGCTGCAGCCTTCGTCGCTGGCGCCTCATCGGCCCCAAGCGCCCGCGAGCCAAGTCGCTCGGCTAGACGCGAGTGGGCCCCGACCAGGTCGGGGCCCACTCGTCACCGATGCTCAGCCCTTGATGCAGACGACCTGCTTGAGGTGAGCAACCACCTCGACGAGGTCCTTCTGCTGCGCGATGACCTTCTCGATCGGCTTGTACGCCCCCGGGATCTCGTCCACGACCCCGCTGTCCTTGCGGCACTCCACGCCCCTGGTCTGCTCCTCCAGGTCCTTCGTGGTGAACCGCTTCTTGGCGGCACTACGGCTCATCTTCCGGCCGGCGCCGTGCGAGGCGGAGTGGAACGCCGCCTCGTTGCCGAGGCCGCGCACGATGTAGGACCCGGTGCCCATCGAGCCCGGAATGATCCCGAGGTCGCCGGAACCGGCCCTGATCGCGCCCTTACGGGTCACCAGCAGGTCGACGCCGTCGTAGCGCTCCTCCGCCACGTAGTTGTGGTGGCAGCTGATCACCTCGTCGAAGCCGACCTTCGCCTTGGCGAACTCGCGGCGGACGACTTCCTGGAAGAGCGCCATCATGACCGCTCGGTTGTTCTTGGCGTACTCCTGCGCCCAGAACAGGTCCTGCCGGTAGGCAGCCATCTGCGGAGTGTCCGCAATGAACACCGCGAGATCACGATCGACCAGGCCCTGGTTGTGCGGGAGCGACCGGGCGACGCCCATGTGATGCTCCGCCAGTTCCTTGCCGATGTTGCGCGACCCGGAGTGAAGCATTAGCCATACAAACCCATGGTCATCAATGCATACCTCGCAGAAGTGGTTGCCGCTGCCGAGCGTCCCCATCTGCTGCATGGCCCGGTCCCGCCGCCACTTCACCTCCGGTGCGACCCCGTCGAAGCGCTGCCAGAAGTCGTCCCAGCCCGCCGTAGGGAAGCCGTGCAGCTTGTGCGGGTCGACCGGGTCGGAGTGCAGGCCGCGGCCGACCGGAATGATCCGCTCGATCTTGGAGCGCAGCCGGGACAGGTCGTCCGGCAGGTCCTTGGCGGTGAGGGAGGTCTTCACCGCGCTCATGCCGCAGCCGATGTCGACGCCGACCGCCGCCGGGCAGACGGCGCCGTTCATGGCGATGACGGAGCCGACGGTGGCGCCCTTGCCGAGGTGGACGTCGGGCATCACGGCGAGGCCGTGCAGCCAGGGCAGCGAGCTGATGTTGCGCAGCTGCTGCATGGCCTGGCCCTCGACGGTGGCCGGGTCGGCCCACATCCGGATGGGTACGCGGATGCCTGGTACTTCGGTGTACGACATGACTGAACGACCTCCGGGGTCGACTGGTTTCCATGCTAGTTCGGGGGTGCCGCGCGAAGCTTCCGGCGTGGCTCGGGAATGACCGAAGGCGGCAGCGCTCAGGCGTTGCTGCGGCGTCGCGAAACGGGACGGGGCAGTCTCGGGGAGCGTGGGGCGCCGGTGCGCCGCAGGGTGGGCTCGACCCGCATGGTGACCGCCTCCTCTCGTTGTCTCGCGGTGGATCGTGCTGCGTCGCAGTGGATCGTGGGATCGCGCTGCGGGGACATCTACCCACGGGGCGCGGCACCGGGGCAAGGGATTTAGGAGCGGCCGGCAACGCGAGGGGCCCGGCGGAGCCGATGCTCCGCCGGGCCCGACCTGGCTGCCCGACCTGCCTGTCCGACCGGTCAGGAGGTGATGACGGTGACCTCGCCGATGCCGAGCTTCTTCACCGGGTCGGCGATCACGGCGGCGTCGCCGACGAGGACGGTCACCAGGCGCTCGGGCGGGAAGGCGGCGACCACGGCCTCGGTGGCCGCGGCGGTGCCGAGTTCGGCGAGCCTGCGGTAGACCTCGGACTGGTAGTCGTCGGGCAGGCCCTGCTCGACCTGGTCGGCGAGGGTGCCCGAGACGGAGCCGGCCGTCTCGTACTTGAGCGGGGCGACCCCGACCAGGAACTGGACGGCCTCGTCGCGTTCGGCGTCGGTGAGGCCCTCGGCGGCGAGGGTGCGCAGGATCGTCCAGGTGTCGGCGAGCGCCGGGGCGGTGGACGCGGTGTCGACCGAGCCGCTGATCGCCAGCAGGGAGCGGCCGGAGCCGTCGGCGGCGGAGCGCAGCGGCTGGGCGAAGGCGCGGACCCCGTAGGTGTAGCCCTTCTCCTCGCGCAGGACGCGGTCGAGGCGGGAGGTGAGGGTGCCGCCGAGGCAGTAGGTGCCGAGGACCTGGGCGGCCCAGCTGTCGTGGTGGCGGTCGGGGCCGATCCGGCCGATGAGGAGCTGGGTCTGGACGGATCCGGGGCGGTCGACGATGACGACGCGGCCGGTGTCGTCGGCGGTGACCGGGGCGTGGACGGAGACGTCGGCGGGGGCGGCGGTCCAGACGCCGAGGGTGCTCTCCAGGAGGGCGGGCAGGTCGGTGCCGGTGAGGTCGCCGACCACGACGACGGTGGTGGTGGCGGGGCGGACGTGGGCGTCGTAGAACGCCTTGACGGCCGGCCGGTCGATGCCCTTGACGCTGTCGGCGGTGCCGCCGCGGGGGCGGGAGAGGCGGTCGGCGGCGTCGAAGAGGTCGGCGTAGAGGGCCTTGGCGGCGCGGCGCGCGGGGTTGGCCTGCTCGTGGACGATCTCGTCGAGGCGGTTGGCGACGAGGCGCTCGATCTCGTCCTCGGGGAGGGCGGGGGCGCGCAGGGCGTCGGCGAGCAGGGTGAGGCCGCGGGGCAGGCGGGAGG
This sequence comes from Kitasatospora sp. NPDC057223, assembly GCF_042669755.1. Lineage (NCBI taxonomy): Bacteria > Bacillati > Actinomycetota > Actinomycetes > Kitasatosporales > Streptomycetaceae > Kitasatospora > Kitasatospora sp. NPDC057223. The sequence goes on from NZ_JBHUWW010000026.1 coordinate 27,701, forward strand.
CCGGGACCTCCAGCGAGACCCGGATGCAGGGATGGTCGGCGTGGGCGTCGAGGGTGGCGCCGGCCCGCTCCAGTTCGGCGGCGAACTCCTCGGCGGTGAGGGTGTCGGTGCCTTCGTTGAGCGCGCGGGCGAGGATGCCGGCGATCCCGTCCAGGCCTTCGGGCTCGGCGGCGAGCGGGGCGTCCAGGAGGACGTCGACGGCGACGAGCTGCTGGCCGGGGCGGTCGCAGTACAGCACGGTGATGCCGTTGCCGAGGGTGGTGCGGTCGGGCTGCGGGAACGCCCAGGGGGTGGGGGTGCCGGGGGTGGGCTGGGGGTGGAACGTCATGGTGGGGGTGGGGTCGGTGCTCATGCGGCCGTCTCCTCCTGGGTGTCGTCGGCGTCGGTGTCCTCGTCGGCGGCGTCGCTCTCGTCGTCGCCCGCGGTGGGCTCGTAGACGAGGACGGCACGGTTGTCGGGGCGCAGCCGGGCTGCGGCGACGGCCTGGACCTCTTCGGCGGTGATGTCGAGGACCTTGGGGAGGGCTTCGTTGAGGAGCTTGGGGTCGCCGAACAGGACGGCGTAGCGGCAGAGTTCGTCGGCGCGGCCGGCGACGGTGGTGAGCCGGTCGAGCCATTCGCGTTCGATCTGGGCCTGGGCGCGCTCCAGTTCCTCGGCGGTGGGGCCGTCGGCTGCGAAGCGGGCGAGTTCCTCGTCGACGGCGGTGTCGATCTGCGCGATGGTGGCTTCGCCGGAGGTCTTCACGTCGAGCCAGCCGAGGGAGGGGGCGCCGGAGAGTCGGAGCAGGCCGAATCCGGCGGCGACGGCGGTGCGGTCGCGGCGGACGAGGCGGTTGTAGAGGCGGCTGGACTCGCCGGAGCCGAGGATGGTGAGGGCGAGGTCGGCGGCGTCGGCCTCGCGGGTGCCGTCGTGCGGGAGGCGGTAGGCGGCCATCAGGGCGCGGGAGGGGACGTCCTCCTCGACGAGTTCGCGCAGTTCGCCGCCGATGGTGTCGGGGAGCGCGCCGTCGCGGGGCGGCTGCTTGCCGTCGTGGGCGGGGATGGTGGCGAAGTACTTCTCGACCCAGGCGATGGTCTGCTCGGGGTCGATGTCGCCGACGACGGAGAGGACGGCGTTGTTGGGGGCGTAGTAGGTGCGGAAGAACGCGCGGGCGTCCTCGAGGGTGGCGGCGTCGAGGTCGGCCATGGAGCCGATGGGGGTGTGGTGGTAGGGGTGGCCGTCGGGGTACGAGAGGGCGGTGAGCTTCTCGAAGGCGGTGCCGTAGGGGACGTTGTCGTAGCGCTGGCGGCGTTCGTTCTTGACGACGTCGCGCTGGTTCTCCATGGAGGCGTCGTCGAGGGCGGCGAGCAGGGAGCCCATGCGGTCGGCCTCGAGCCAGAGGGCGAGCTCCAGCTGGTGGGTCGGCATGGTCTCGAAGTAGTTGGTGCGTTCGAAGCTGGTGGTGCCGTTGAGGGAGCCGCCGGCGCCCTGGACGAGTTCGAAGTGCCCGTTGTTGGAGACGTTGGCGGAGCCCTGGAACATGAGGTGCTCGAAGAGGTGGGCGAGACCCGTGCGGCCCTTGACCTCGTGGCGGGAGCCGACGTCGTACCAGAGGCAGACGGCGGCGACCGGGGTGAGGTGGTCTTCGGAGAGCACGACGCGCAGGCCGTTGGCCAGGCGGTGTTCGGTGATGGCGATGGCAGCGCCAGTGCCTCCGGTGGAGGCTGCTGCGGGGGCCGGGTTGGCCATGCGCTCGGGTCCTTCCCGTCGTCGAGGGTCGGGGGTTCGGTGGGCGTCCCCCGTCAGGGGTTCGCGGGCGTCCCCCATTGTGGTGCAACGCGCGGGGACCGTGGTTGTGTCCGCGCGGGGCGGACGTTCGCCACGGGCGGAAGCGTGGACGCAGCGGTGGCGGCCGGGAGGGGTCCGGCGGTGCTGCGGGGCGGTGGTGCGGGGCCCGGGGAGAGCCCTTGGCGGGGTGTGTCGGCCGCAGGGTCCACAATGGGGGCGCTGACCGACTATGCCGACCGATGTTGACGACAGACGACGCCGACAGACGCAAGGGAGCCCCGCCGCGATGGCCCGCCGCAGTTCGCCTACCCCGCCGCCCGGAGATTTCGAGGAGCGGATCCTCGACGTCGATGTCGTGGACGAGATGCAGGGCTCCTTCCTGGAGTACGCCTACTCGGTGATCTACTCGCGTGCGCTGCCGGACGCGCGGGACGGTCTGAAGCCGGTGCACCGGCGGATTCTCTACCAGGCCAACGAGATGGGTCTGCGCCCGGAGCGTGCGCACGTGAAGTGTGCGCGGGTGGTGGGCGAGGTGATGGGCCGGCTGCATCCGCACGGTGACGCGTCGATCTACGACTCGGTCGTCCGGATGGCGCAGCCGTTCTCGATGCGGCTGCCGTTGATCGACGGGCACGGGAACTTCGGTTCGCTGGGCAACGACGACCCGCCGGCGGCGATGCGTTACACGGAGTCGCGTCTGACGGCGGCGTCGATGGCGCTGGTGGAGTCGATCCACGAGGACACGGTCGATTTCGGGCCGAACTACGACGGCAGTGAGCAGGAGCCGTTGGTGCTTCCTGCGGCGTTCCCGAATCTGCTGGTGAACGGTGCGTCGGGGATCGCGGTCGGTATGGCGACGAACATGCCGCCGCACAACCTGACGGAGGTGGTGGCGGCCGCGCGGCATCTGATCAAGCACCCGGCCGCCGACCTGGACACGCTGATGCGTTTCGTGCCGGGGCCGGATCTGCCGACGGGCGGGCGGATCGTCGGGCTGTCGGGGATCCGGGACGCGTACGAGAGCGGCCGGGGCACGTTCCGGATCCGGGCGACGGTGTCGGTGGAGAACGTCACCGCGCGGCGCAAGGGGATCGTGGTCACGGAGCTGCCGTACACGGTGGGGCCGGAGAAGGTGATCGCGAAGATCAAGGATCTGGTCAACGCGAAGAAGCTGCAGGGCATCGCGGATGTGAAGGATCTGACGGACCGCGAGCACGGGCTGCGGCTGGTGATCGAGGTGAAGAACGGCTTCGTGCCGGAGGCGCTGCTGGAGCAGCTCTACAAGTTGACGCCGATGGAGGAGACCTTCGGCATCAACAACGTGGCCCTGGTGGACGGCCAGCCGTTGACGCTGGGCCTGAAGGAGCTGCTGGAGGTCTATGTCGACCACCGGTTCGAGGTGGTGCGGCGGCGCAGCGACTTCCGGCGGCGCAAGCGCCAGGAGCGGCTGCACCTGGTCGAGGGCCTGCTGGTGGCGCTGGTCGACATCGACGAGGTCATCGCGATCATCCGGTCCAGTGAGAACGCGGTGCAGGCGAAGGAGCGGCTGATCGAGCGCTTCTCACTGTCGGAGACGCAGACCTCGTACATCCTGGACACTCCGCTGCGGCGGCTGACCCGGTTCGACCGGGTGGAGCTGGAGACGGAGCAGGAGAAGCTGAACCGGGAGATCGCGGAGCTGTCGGAGATCCTGGATTCGGACACCAAGCTGCGGGGTGTGGTGTCGGCGGAGCTGGGCGCGGTGTCGAAGCAGTTCGGCACGGAGCGGCGGACGGTGCTGCTGGAGGCGGGCGCGGTGCCGGCGGCGGCGTTGTCGGTGCCGTTGGAGGTGGCGGACGATCCGTGCCGGGTGCTGCTGTCCTCGACGGGGCTGCTGGCGCGCACGGCGGACGGGGAGCCGTTGGAGGTGGCGGAGTCGCGCGGCAGGCACGACGTGATCGTGTCGGCGGTGCCGGCGACGGCGCGTGCCGACGTGGGTGTGGTGACGTCGGCGGGCCGGGTGCTGCGGCTGGCGGTGATCGATCTGCCGGGGCTGCCGCCGACGCCTTCGCCGACGTTGTCGGGCGGTGCGCAGGTGAGTGAGTTCCTGCGGTTGGAGGCCGGTGAGCGGGCGGTGGCGCTGACCACGCTGGACGAGTCCTCGCCGGGGCTGGCGCTGGGCACCGTGCAGGGTGTGGTGAAGCGGGTGGTGCCGGAGTGGCCGTCGAACAAGGACGAGTTCGAGGTGATCGCTCTGAAGGAGGGCGACGAGCTGGTCGGTGCGGTGGAGTTGCGCACCGGCGAGGAGGATCTGGTCTTCATCACCTCGGATGCGCAGTTGCTGCGGTTCCCGGCGGGCCAGGTGCGTCCGCAGGGCCGGCCGGCCGGCGGTATGGCGGGGGTGAAGCTGACGGACGGGGCGCGGGTGCTGTCGTTCACCGCGGTGGATCCGGCGGCGGAGGCGGTGGTGGTCTCGGTCGCGAGTGCGGCGGGGACGTTGACGGGTGAGGCGCAGAGCAGTTGGAAGGTCACGCCGTTCGATCAGTACCCGCGCAAGGGACGGGCGACCGGCGGGGTGCGCTGCCAGCGGTTCCTGCGCGGCGAGGACGTGTTGTCGTTCGCCTGGGCGGGTGCGGCGCCGGCGCGGGCCGCGACGGAGAAGGGCCTGCCGGTGGAGCTGCCGAAGCATGATCCGCGCCGGGACGGTTCGGGGACGCCGGTGACGACGCCGATCGCCGCGGTGGCCGGGCCCGTGTAGCGGGTCGGCCCGGTGCTTCGGAGGGGGGTGCCCGCGGGCACCCCCCTTTCGGGTTGTGCGAGGCTTGTGCGGGGATTGCACAGGGGCTGCGCCCCGGGCTGCCGCGGGGCCGTGGCCGATGGTGTACTGGCCTGTCAACTGTGTTTTCTTTGGTCATGGTTGAGTAAATCTGATAGAACGTTTGCGCCAAGGGAGACCTTGCTCGGAGCGAACTGGAGGGGCGGGGCTGTGGCCGACGGCTTCAGGATCGACATCGACCGGATGAGTGCGGTGTCCCGTCAACTGGGTGAGTGCGGGGAGCGGATGCGCTCCGTCACCAAGCGGTTGGAGCACATGGGTGACTCCAAGCAGATGGGCACCAAGTCGCTCGACAACGCCTGCGAGGATTTCGAGGACGAGTGGCACGACGGCATCGGCCGGATGGCCAAGATGGCCGAGAGCCTCCACAAGGGGCTGGACACGACGCTGAAGTCGTACGCGGACAACGAGAGCGGCACGGCGAAGGGCTTCGGCGCGAGCTGAGGCCGGGCAGCGGGGCGGCACGTCCGCCACTGCCCTGAACGGACGAGTTGGCACGGGGGAACGGGGAGATCGACATCTCATGAGCGACCACGACTGGCCGGGCCTCGGATTCTGCCCGGCACCGGGGGATCTGGGCTCGATCGAGCAGGTGTACGCGAACGTCGACGCGGTGGCCCGGGAGCTGGACGAGCTCCAGCACGCCCTCGCCGACATCGGCAAGAGCGGCGGCGCCTGGGAGGGCGACGCCGCGAAGGCGTTCACCGAGAAGCTCGGCGAGCTGCCGAAGTACCTGGACAGCGGTCACCAGTCCATGGCCGCCTGCTCGTTGGCGCTCAAGACCTGGCACACCCAGCTGGCCGGCTACCTGAGCACCGGCAAGAGCCTGGAGGCCCAGGCGGCCGAGATCCGCGCCCGGCTGAAGCAGCAGGACGCGGACGCCGACGCCCAGGTCGACCTGATGAACTCGTACCGCTTCGTGACGAACGTCGACGAGACGCAGTACAACCGCGACGCCGACGAGTGCGAGCGGCTGCTGGACATCAGCCGCCGCAGCCACGCGCAGCTGGACGACATCGTCGACCGCGCCCGCAAGCAGCTCGACGAGCACCGCGACACCGCGGACGCGGCGGCGCGCGCCGTCCAGGCGGCGTCCAAGAACCACCCGCCGGACCCGGGCATGTTCGACAAGCTGCTCGGTGGTCTGAAGGCGGCCTGGAAGGGCGTCTCCGACTGGCTGGTGGAGCACGCCGACACGCTGTCCAAGATCTCCGCCGGGCTGGCGGTCGCCGCCCTGGCGGTCTCCTGGATCCCGGTCGTCGGCCAGGTGGCCGGCGGCATCCTGGCGGGCGGCGCGGTGCTGTGCAGCGCGGGGGCGCTGATCGGCCACAGTCTCGGCAAGGCCCGCGGCAAGGACGTGTCCTGGCTGGACATCGGCCTGGACACGCTGGGCGTCGTCCCCGGTGTCGGCGCCATCAAGGGGTTCGCGACGGCCGGGCGGGCGGCGACCGCGGTCAAGGGCGTCGGCATCGTCGGCAAGTCGGTCGCCCCGGTCAAGACGATCGTCAACTCGGTCAAGCTGGCCCGGGGCGCGGGCGCCGCCGAGCGGGTCGTCGGTGCGGGCAAGGGCCTGTTCGCGATGACGGCCAATCCGCTCTCCACCAAGGGCATCGCCGCGGCGCTGGGCAAGTTCGGCCACACGGTCGACCCCCGGATCATCACCGGCACGGTCAAGAGCCTGGGCCTGGCCAGCCACCTGCTGCCGCACGGCGACGACGCCCCCAAAGAGAGCACGAAGCCCCCGGCCCAGCAGCCGGCACCGCAGCCCAGCCCGCCGCCGGTGACCACCCAGCCGTACCCGGCGCCGTCCCAGGGTGTTCCGCACCCGTCGCCGCAGCCCGCCCCGTACCCGGGCGTGAGCACCCGGCCGACCCCGGCCTCCGGCCCGTTCCTGCACGCACTCGCGGTATGAGGAAGCCATGACCGATCAGAGTGTGCTCCAGGTCAGCGGCGCCCGGCTGGCGGCCGTCCCGCAGGTCGCCGAGAGCGCCCGGGCGGCGTCCGCCGCGCTCGGCGTCGACCTGCTGGACGACGCCGTCGCGGCCCGGGTGCTCGCCGAGCACCGGCGGTTGAAGGACAGCGGCGGCTGGCACGACGAGCTGGGCGCCGTCCTGGTGGTCGGCGGCCTCGTCGGGGCGCTGATCCTCAAGGGCTCGCTCGGGTCGACGCCGCTGGAGGCCGGCCAGGTGGCCGGGTTCGCGGCCGCCTGCGCGGCCGTACCGCTGGGTCTGCTGGTCTGGGTGCTCGGCAGCCGTTCGGGCAGCCGCAAGCAGCAGGCCGCGGAGCGGTTCGCCGCCTACGGCACGCTGCTGCGGCTCGCCCGGGAGGCCGGTGTCCCGGTGGACGCCCCGGTCGGCTGGGCGCCGGCCCCGGAGGCCGGGGCGCAGCCCGGCGCCGTGACCCCCGGGGCGGACGCCTCGGGCCTGCCGGTGCTGCCCGCGCGCCTGATCACCCAGGACCACGCACTGTGGCGGACGGCCGCGGAGATCGGCTCCCGGCACGGCGTGGACTACCTCGACGAGCAGGCCGTCCGCACCGTCCTGGGCGCGCAGAAGCGGGCGGTCGGGCGGATCCAGCTCCAGGCCGGCCTGATCACCCTGGGGCTGCTGCTCGCCGCCGGCGCGGCCTGGATCGGCACGACCCTGCACGCCCCGGCGGGCGGCTCGGGCCACGGCTCCACCGGGACGGCGTTCTTCACGGTGGCCGGCGGCTTCGGCGTGCTCACCCTGCTGTTCGCCGTCCAGCTCGTCCGCGGCATCGGCGCGTGGCGCGGCAGTGGCACCAAGGACCGCGCCCGCGGCTACCTGGAGCTGCTGGAGGCCGCCCACCGGGCCGGCCTGCGGATGTCCGTGCCGTCCTGGCTGGACACCGGCGGCATTTCGAAGAACTGGTCCTGAGCCACCCGGCCCCTCACCGCCCGCACTTGTGGAGCACTCCTTGACTACCCCGGATCCGTCCACGACGGCGCCGCTGCCGATTCCCGAGCAGCGCTCCCAGAGCGACGACGACCCGCTGCAGATACGTTTCGTGGTGCCTCCGGCGTTCCACGAGATCCCGGTGCTCGGCACCGAGGACGAGGTCGCCGAGCGACTCTGGGAGGTGGTGAGCGAGGTGCTCGCGGGCCGCCCGGAGGAGGACCGGCTGCTGTGGGCCGGGATGCTGATCCCGCTGATCCCGCCGATGGCCGACGCCGGGGTGCTGTACTCGGGCATCTGCCTGGTGGACATCGACGGCCGGCCGAGCACCGCGTCGGTGCTGGTCTCGTTGAACCCGCTCGGCGACCTGCGGTACGAGGAGGCGCTGGACACCACCGCCGCCCAGCTCGCCGAGGGCCGCCCGGAGGCCGAGATCACCCAGGTGGAGCTGCCGGCCGGCCGGGCGGTGGTCATGGTCGGCACCGAGGTCACCCCGGTCACCGGGCCCACCGCCGACGGCGAGGACGCGGCGCTGTCCACGTCGGCGATCCAGGTGTACCTGCCGCTGCCGAACGAGCGCGAGATGCTGTCGCTGGAACTCAGCACCCCGTGCGCCGAGGACTGGGAGCTGTACTCGGAGGTGTTCGCCGACATCGTGGGGAGCATCCACGTGGAGTTCGCCGCCGTGGAGATGGCCGTGCCGGAGCCCGGTACCGAGGGTGGCGTCGACGGCGACAGCGCGGCCAGGATCAGCGCCGCGTTCGGGTGAGCACCCGCGGGTAGGGTTGCCCCGGTGAGCACCTGTGCGACGGCGTCGCTTGAACTGTCCGAGCCGCTGGCCGCGACCGCGGCGACGGCCGCCACCTGGCTGCTGGTCGAGCAGACCGGGCCGTGGGGAGCCAAGGCGCTCACCGGGAGCCACCTCGATCCGGATCTCGGCCGGGCGCTGGACGCGGCCTGCGCCGGCACCGGGGTCCGGGTCGCGCTGATCCGCCGGCCGGGCCGGCACGCGGACTGCCTGCCGACCGCCCGGCGCGAGGTCGTCGTCGCGCACACCGTGCCCGGCCGCTCCTGGGTGCGGCGCACCTCGGTGACCGACCCGGCCGGGCTGCTGGCACTGGACTTCACCGCGCTCGGCACGGGCGACCACGGGGGCTTCGGCACCGAGCACGTGGGCGGGCCGCTGGCCCTGGTGTGCACCAACGGCCGCCGGGACCGCTGCTGCGCGCTGCTGGGCCGCCCGCTCGCCGCCGACCTGGCGGCGGCCGGCCACAGCGAGGTCTGGGAGGTCACCCATCTCGGCGGGCACCGCTTCTCCCCCACCATGCTGGTCCTGCCGTACGGCTACGCGTACGGGCGGCTGACGGCGGAGAGCGCCAAGGAGGTGCTGGCGGCAACGGCCGCCGGGCACATGGCGCCGCGGTGGGCGCGGGGGTGCTCCGGCTGGGACCGTCCGGGCCAGGCGGCCGAGCTGGCCGTGCGCGAGCTGACCGGGGAGACCCGGGTGGACGCGCTGACGCTGGCCCAGCAGCCGGCCGGCGAGGGCCGCTGGCTGGTCGTGGTGTCGCACACGGACGGGCGGCGCTGGGAGGCCGAGGTGCTCCAGGGTGCGAGCGAGCCGCCGCGCCCGGAGAGCTGCGGCAAGGCCGACGCCACCCCGGCCCGGATGGACGTGGCGGCCGTACGGCAGCTGTGACCCCGCGCCCGTGACCGCGCGCGGGCGAGACCCGGCACCCGCTGTCCAGGGGGGTGCCGGGCCTCGCCCGCGCGGGTGCGGCGGGGCTCAGCCGGCCGCGGTCCGGCTGACGAACTCGGTGGTGTAGGTCTTCGCCAGGTCGATCGTCGACTCCTTGCCCTTCACGTCCGGGTGGAAGGCGGCGAGGACGGCGAGGACGGTCTTCGGGCCCTCGGCGGGCATCACGCCGTCGGTGGTGAACATCGGCAGCGTCGCCCTGATCGCGGCGGCGTACTGCTCGGCGCCGCCCTGCCCGTAGTCGGCCGGCATCTTGGCCGCGATCTCCTCGGGCGTGTGGGTGGACATCCACTTCAGCGTCTTCACGAACGCGTCGGCGAGCTTCTGGGTGGTGCCCTTGTTCTTCTCCACCCAGTCGGTGTTCATGTAGAGCGAGGAGGACGGGTAGAGGCCGCCGAGCGCCGCCTTCGAGCCCTCGGGGGTGCGCATGTCGTACAGCACCTTGCCGAGGCCCTTGTCGAGGATGTTCGCGACCGTCGGATCGGTGGTCATGCCGCCGTCGATGCTGCCCTGCTGGAGGGCGGCGATGAAGGTCTGGCCGGCCCCGACCGCGATCGGGCTGAACTCGCTGACGGCGACGCCGTTCTTGACGGCCAGGTACTTGGTGAGGAAGTCGGTGGAGGAGCCGAGGCTGGTGACGCCGAGCTTCCTGCCCTTGAAGTCCGTTCCCGACCTGATCGCGTCGGCCTGCTGGGTGGAGACCACCTCGACCTCGCCGGGGGCCTGCGAGAACTGGACGACGGACTCGACGATCTTGCCCTTGGCCTGGAGGTCGATGGTGTGGTCGTAGAAGCCGACCGCGCCCTGGACGTCCCCGGCGAGCAGCGCCGTGGTGGCGTTGACGCCGGCCGGCTCGCTCATCAGCTCGACGTTGACGCCGGCCTCGGCGAAGTACCCGAGCCGCTGGGTGAGCATCGCGGGCAGGTAGATGACCTTGTCCAGGCCGCCGACCATGATCTTGACCTTGGGGCCGTCGACCGCCGTCCCGGCGGGGGCGGCGCCGGTGTGCGAGGTGGCCGCGTCGTTGGCACAGGCGGTGAGCGGGATCAGGAGGGCGGCGGCGAGGGCGACTGCGGCGGCTCTGCGCATGGGGGTGGTGCCTCTCTGCGGGGTGGGGGTCCGGCCGGGTGGGGGTGGCGCGGCCGGGCGGAGGGTCGGGCCGGAGCTCAGCGGCCGTCGCCGGCGTCGGCCGGCTTCCAGCGGAACAGGCGCTTCTCGGCGAAGGTGAGCACGCCCTCGGTGAGCAGGGCGACGACGGCGAGGATGGTCATCGCCGCGTACACACCGGCCGCGTTGAAGGTGCCCTGGGCGGCCGCGACCATCAGGCCGAGGCCCTTGGTGGCGCCGATGTACTCGCCGACGATGGCGCCGATCAGGGCGAACCCGAAGCTGACGTGCAGGCTGGTGAAGATCCAGGTGGTGGCGGCGGGGATGACCACCTGGAGGGTGACCTTGCGGTTGTTCGCCCCCAGGATGCGGGCGTTGGCGACCAGGTTGCGGTCGACCTCCCGGGCCCCCTGGAAGGCGTTGAAGAAGACCGGGAAGAACACCAGCACGACGGCCGAGGCGACCTTCGAGGCCGGGCCGAGGCCGAACCAGATCAGGAAGATCGGCGCGAGCACGATCCGCGGGATCGCGTTCAGCACCTTGATGTAGGGCCCGAGCACGTCCGCCAGGAAGCGGACCCGGCCCAGCGCGATGCCCAGCAGCACACCGGCGGTGACGCCGATGACCCAGCCGGTCAGGGCCTCGTACAGGGTGTAGGCGACCTGTTCGCCGAGCGATCCCTGGGCCGTGCCGTGGGTGATCCACATCCAGATCTGGTCCCAGATCCTCGACGGCTGGGAGAAGTTGAACGGGTCGATGACGCCGCTGCGGGCGCAGGACTCCCACAGTCCGAGGAAGGCCGCCAGGACCAGCACCCGCACGGCGTAGACGGTGAACCGCCGGTTGCGGGCCGCGCGTTCGCGGGCCTGCGTCCGGGTGGCCGGCGCGGGGGCGACGGCGGCGGGCTGCTGGACGGCACTCTCAAGCGGCATGGCCCGCTCCTCTCTCGCGGGTGATGCGGACCTCTTCGCCGAGCGACGCCCAGATCTCGCGGTAGATCTCGACGAACCGCGGCTCCAGCCGGACGGCCTCGACCGTCCGGGGGCGCGGCAGGTCGACGGTGAAGACCTCCTTGACGGTGGCGGGGCCCGCCGTCATGACGACGACCCGGTCGGCGAGCGCGATGGCCTCGTCCAGGTCGTGGGTGACGAAGACGACGGACGAGCCGGTACCGGCCCACAGTTCGAGCAGCTGGTCGGACATCAGGGCCCGGGTCTGGACGTCCAGCGCCGAGAACGGCTCGTCCATCAGCAGGATCGCCGGGTCGTTCACGAAGGTCTGGGCGAGCGCGACGCGCTTGCGCATACCGCCGGAGAGCTGGTGCGGGTAGCGGTCCTCGAAGGCCGACAGACCCACCCGGGCCAGCCAGTCGCGGGCCCGCTCGCGGGCCTCGGCGGCGGGCACCCCGCGAAAGCGCGGCCCGGCCATCACGTTCGACAGCACGGTGCGCCACGGGAAGACGGCGTCCTGCTGGAAGACGAAGCCGACGTGCTCGCTGATCCCCCCGACCGGCTCGCCCTGGACCCTGACCTCACCCTCGGTGGGCTCCTCCAGACCGCTGACCAGTGTCAACGTCGTCGACTTGCCGCAGCCGGTGGGGCCGACCACGGCGACGAACTCACCCTGGGCGACCGTGAGGTCCAAGTCCCGTACGGCGGTGTGCAGCGCCCCGGAGGGCGTCCTGAACCGCTTCGTCGCGTTCGTCAGCTCGATCGCGGGGACGGCGGTGGCCGCCCCGCTCCGGCCGGCCGGGGCGCCGAAACCCCCTCCGGTGACCGGCTTGCGTTGCTCGCTCATGAGACCTCCGGGATCCGGCGCCGTCGCCGGGCTCTGTGCTGTGCTCCGGAGGTTAGAAGTGGCGCCGGCCACAGCGGCAGCCTTGCGGGCGTACTGCGAATTACCGGCGTTGAGGGGTTTTCTGCTCGTTTTGCCTGCGCTACAACAGCGGGGGCACGGCTGACAGAAACACCGCGGAAACATAGGGTGTGCCTCCCCGGCTCGCGCCCCCGGTGCGCACCCCGCCCGCCACCGTCACCCGGCCCGATACCCCTGACCTGCGCTGCGGCGAGAGAGGAGCACCCGATGAGGCGTCCGCACTGGCCCCGCCGGGTCTTCGCCCAGCTGCTGCTGAGCCAGACCGTGGTGACCGTCGGCGTCACCACCGTGACCGCCGGGCTGTTCCTCGCCCCGGTCAGCTCCGAGCTGGACCGCGACGCCATGCAGCGGGCCCTGTCCATCGCCCAGTCCACCGCCGCCGACGAGGCCGTCGCGCGGGCCGCCGACCGCCGCGACGCCCACGCGGCGCAGGCCGACGCCGAGCAGATCAGACTGGCCACCGGCGCGAGCTTCGTGGTGATCACCGACCTGGACGGCATCCGGCTCTCGCACACCGACCCCGGGCGGATCGGCCAGCGGGTCAGCACCGACCCCGAGCCCGCGCTGGGCGGCCGCAGCGTGACCGCGATCCAGCAGGGCACCCTCGGGCGCACGGCCCGCGGCAAGGTGCCGCTGCGGCTGCCGGACGGCCGGATCGTCGGCGAGGTGTCGGTCGGCATCAGCGACGACTCGATCCGCCACCGGATGTCCGCCATGGTGGCGGGCATCCTGCTGTGCGCGGGCGCGGGCCTGGCCGCGGGCCTGGTCGCCACCCTGCTGCTGGCCCGCCGGCTGAAGCGGCGCACCCACAACATCGCGCTCGCCGACATCTCCGCGCTGCTGGTGGAGCGGGAGGCGATGCTGCACGGCATCCGCGAGGGCATGGTGGCACTCGACCGGCACGGCCGGATCCGGCTGGCCAACGACGAGGCCGCCCGGCTGCTGGCCCTGCCCGCCGACTTCGCCGGCCGGCCGGTCGACGCCGTGCTGCCGCCCGGCCGGCTCGCCGACGTCCTGACCGGCCGGATCGAGGGCGCCGACCTGCCGGCCGTACGGGACGACCGGGTGCTGGTGGTGAACCGGACCGCCACCGACGTGGACGGCGCCGTCATCACCCTGCGCGACCGGACCGAGCTGGAGGCGCTCGTCCGGGAACTGGACACCACCCGCAGCCTCACCGAGGCGCTGCGGGCCCAGGACCACGAGCACGCCAACCGGATGCACACCGTCCTCGGCCTGCTCGAACTCGGGCGGCACGAGCAGGCGGTCGCGTTCATCTCCGAGCAGTCCGGCTCGCACGCCGCCGTCGTCGCCAGGATCTCCGAGCAGGTCCAGGACCCGCACGTGGCCGCCCTGCTGGCCGGCAAGGCCGCCGTCGCGGCCGAGCACGGCGTACGGCTCGCCGTCACCCCGGCCAGTCACCTGCCCGACGCGGCGCTGGACGCCCGCACCCTGGTCACCGTCCTCGGCAACCTGGTCGACAACGCCGTGGACTCGCTACGGCACGCCCCCGCCGCCGGCCGGACGGTCGAGATCACCCTGCTCGCGGCCGGCTCCACCCTGCTGCTCGGGGTCGAGGACAGCGGCGAAGGCATCCCCGACGCCCTCCGCGAGCGGATCTTCGACGAGGGCTGGACCAGCAAGGAGGCCCCGGCGCACCGCCCGCGCGGCCTGGGGCTGGCGATGGTACGGCGACTGGTCGAGCGCACCGGCGGCCGGATCGCCGTCGACCGCGGCCCGCTCGGCGGCGCCCGGTTCACCGTCGAACTGCCGGAGGCCCTGCACCCGGCAGCCCTGCGCCCGGCGGCACCCCTGGAGGTAGCACCGTGATCGACATCCTGGTGGTGGACGACGACTTCCGGGTCGCCGACGTGCACGCCGCCTACGCCGCCAAGGTGCCCGGCTTCCGGGTCGTCGGCACCGCGCACAGCGCGGGTGAGGCACTCGCCGCGCTGGAACGCCGCCCGGTCGACCTCGTCCTGCTCGACCACCACCTCCCGGACGAGACCGGCCTCGAACTCGTCCGCCGGATGCGCGAGCGGCAGATCGGCTGCGACGTCATGATGGTCACCGCCGCCCGCGACGTCTCCACCGTCCACCTCGCCATGCAGCACGGCGCCCTGCAGTACCTGGTCAAACCGTTCACCTTCGCCGGACTGCGCGACAAGCTCGTCGCGTACGCCGACCTGCGCCACGCCCTCGCCGGACCGGCCGCCAGGGAGGCCTGCCAGGACGAGGTCGACCGGATGTTCGCGACCCTGCGCAGCGCCGTCTCCCCCGGCCCGAGCCTGCCCAAGGGGCACTCCGCCCCGACCACCGACCTGGTGCTCGGCGTGCTGCGCCGGGCCGGGCGCCCGCTCTCCGCCCAGGAGGTCGCGGACGCAACCGGGCTGAGCCGCTCCACCGCGCAGCGCTACCTCAAGCAGCTGGAGCGCGACAGCCGGCTGCGCCTCAGCCTGCGCTACGGCGACACCGGCCGGCCCGAGCACCGGTACGTCCTGCCCGCCGAACGCCGCTGAGCGGCGGCCGGCCCGGGCGGCTCAGGCGGCGCCGGTGCCGGTCAGCGCGCGGACCTCCAGCTCGGCGTAGCGGTCGGCGTCCGCCTCCTCGCGGGAGGCCAGGGTGCCGAGCCAACCCGCCAGGAAGCCCAGTGGGATGGACACCAGGCCCGGGTTCTCCAGCGGGAACCAGTGGAAGTCGACGCCGGGGAAGACCGCCGTCCGGCTGCCCGAGACCACCGGCGAGAAGACCACCAGCAGCACCGCGGGCACCAGGCCGCCGTACACCGACCAGACCGCCCCCCGGGTGGTGAACCGCCGCCAGAACAGGGTGTACAGCAGGACGGGCAGGTTCGCGGAGGCCGCGACGGCGAAGGCCAGGCCGACCAGGAACGCCACGTTCAACCGCTGCGCGAACAGGCTCAGCACGATGGCCAGCGCGCCGGTCACCACCGCGGCGATCCGGGCCACCACCACCTCCTGGTGCTCCGTGACCACACGCTCACCGGCCCCGCGCCAGACCCGCGCGTACAGGTCGTGGGCGAAGGCCGCCGAGGAGGCCAGGGTGAGCCCGGCGACCACGGCCAGGATGGTGGCGAACGCGATCGCGGAGATCAGCGCGAACAGGGCGATGCCCCAGGTGCTGCCGTCGCCGCCGCCGAGGTCCAGCGCGAGCAGCGGGACGGCGGTGTTGCCGGCCGGGTTCGCCGCCCGGACGGCGGGCGAGCCGATCAGGGCGGTCGCGCCGAGGCCCAGCACGATGGCCATCAGGTAGAACGAGCCGACCAGGCCGATCGCCCACATCGTGGAGCGTCGGGCGGCGCGGGCGGTGGGGACGGTGTAGAAGCGCGAGAGGATGTGCGGCAGCCCGGCGGTGCCGAGCACCAGGGCGAGCCCGAGACTGAAGAAGTCGAGCCGGCTGGTGACGCCCGTCCCGTACTTGAGGCCGGGCTCCAGGTAGCGCTGCCCGGCTCCGCTGCCCCGGGCCGCCGTGCGCATCAGGTCGGCCAGGTCGCCGTGGAAGCGGACCAGCACCAGGACGGTGAGCAGCACCGATCCCGCGATCAGCAGGAACGCCTTGATGATCTGGATCCAGGTGGTGGCCCGCATCCCGCCGACCGTCACGTAGACGATCATCAGGGCGCCGACGCCGACGATCGTCCAGGTCTTGGCCTGCCCGCTGTCGGTGCCCAGCAGCAGGGCGACCAGACTGCCCGCGCCGACCATCTGCGCGACCAGGTACAGCAGGGTGACGACGATGCTGGCGCTGCCGGCTGCCGCCCGGACCGGCCGCTCGCGCATCCGCAGCGCGAGGACGTCGGCCAGGGTGTACCGCCCGGCATTGCGGACCAGCTCGGCGACCAGCATCAGCACGACCAGCCAGGCCACCAGGAAGCCGATGCTGTACAGCACGCCGTCGTAGCCGTAGAGCGCGATCAGGCCGGCGACGCCGAGGAACGAGGCGGCGGACAGGTAGTCGCCGGAGAGCGCGAAGCCGTTCTGCAGCGGGCTGAAGTCGCGCCCGCCGGCGAAGAAGTCCTCGGCGGCCTGGCCTCGGCGGCCCACCCAGAGGGTGATCCCCAGGGTGATCAGGACGACGACCGCGAACAGGGCGACGGCGAGGCCGTGGTGCTGGCCGGTGGCCGCGAGCGGCGGCGGGGTCGCGGTCACCGGAGCCGGTCCTGGGTGTTCCAGCGCAGTTCGAGGGCCGCCCGGTCGCGCTTGGTGCGGGCGTTGCGGGCGTAGAGCCAGGTCAGCAGGAAGGTAGAGGCGAACTGGAGCAGCCCGAGCACCCAGGCCACGTTGAGCGGCCCGGCCACCCGGTGGCGCATCAGCCCCGGTGCGACCGCCTGGGCTCCGACGTACAGCAGGTACCAGCCCAGGAACACGCCGGTCGCGGGGAACACGAAGGCGCGGTAGCTGCGGCGGATCTCCTGGAACGCCTCGCTGCGCTGCACCGCGCGGTAGACCTCGGCGGCCTCGACGGCTCCTGCCGGCGGGGCCACCGGGGCTGCCGGGGCCGCCACCGCGCCGTCCTGCCCGGCGGCCTGACGGGCCTTCGGCACAGCACGGGCCGCCCTGGCCGGCCGTCCGGCCCACCAGTCGAATCGCTCCCCGTGATCGGGACTGCTCGCGTGCTGTTGTGGCACTGCTGCTCCTGGGCCCGGCGCACTCTGACCGGTCCATGATGGTCGCGCCTTCGCGCGCCCCTGCGCCCGTTTGCAGATACGTTCACTCGTTAAGGTGAGGAATCACCTCAGAAGGCCTAGAACGGCACAACGCCGGGTGACGCCCCCCAGGCCCGCTGGATACGCCCTAGGACCCGCCGCCGGTGATCCCGTGCCGGAACGCGTAGGCGACGGCCTGGGCCCGGTCCCGGACGGCGGTCTTGGCGAACAGGTTGTTGATGTGGGTCTTCACGGTGGCCGGGCCGACGTACAGCCGCCGGGCGATCTCGGTGTTGGAGAGCCCCTCGGCGATCAGCGCCAGCACCTCGGCCTCGCGGGCGGTCAGGCCGTCGGGCAGCGTGCCCGCGGGCTGCGGCGGCCGGGCGTCCGAGAGGCGCTCCAGCAGCCGCCGCTGGACGAGCGGGGAGAGGCCGGCGGCGCCCGAGCGCACGTCGGCGATGGCCCGGGCGATCTCCTCGCCACCGGCGTCCTTGGTGAGGTAGCCGCGCGCGCCGGCCTGCAGGGCGGGGAACAGCGACTCGTCGTCGGCGTACGTGGTCAGGACGACGACCTCGGTCGCCGGATGGGCGGCGCGGATCCGGCGGGTGGCCTCGACGCCGTCGCAGCGCGGCATCCGGAGGTCCATCAGCACCACGTCCGGGGCGTGGCGTTCCACGAGGCGGACGGCCTCCTCGCCGTCGGCGGCCGAGCCGACCACCTCGATGCCCGGCAACAGCCCCAGCAGCATCACGATTCCCTCGCGCACCACCGTCTGGTCGTCCACCACCAGCACCCGGGCCGGGACTCCGTCACCGGTGGCCCCGGCCGTCATGCCGGCACCCGCAGCAGCACGCGCCATCCCCCCTCGTACGGGCCCGCCAGCAGGGTGCCGCCGAGCAGTTCGGCGCGTTCGCGCATCCCCAGCAGACCGTACCCGCTGCCGCTGTCGGCCAGCCCGCCGGGCGGCCCGCCGCGCGGGGCACGGCTGTTGCGGACCTCCAGCTCCACCGCGTCCGCCAGATACCGCAGTTCCAACGTGACCCGGCTGCCCGGGGCGTGCTTGCGGACGTTCGTCAGCGCCTCCTGCGCCGTCCGGCGCACCGCCAGGCCGGCCTCGGCGGCCAGCGGCCTGGCCGCACCGTCGACGGTGAGGACGGTCGGCGGGTGCTGCCCGGCCAGGTCCACCAGGAACTCGCCGACCGGCGTGAACTCGCCCCGCAGGGCGGAGAGCGCCTGCCTGGTCCCGGCCAGCCCGTCCTGCGCCATCCGGCGGGCCGCCACCACCCGCTCCCGCACCTGGCCGGGGTCCGCCCCGGAGTCGATCATCAGCCGGGCCGCCTCCAGATGGACGAGCTGCGCCGAGAGGCTGTGCGCGAGCACGTCGTGGATCTCCCGGGCGATCCTGGCCCGCTCGGCGAGCGCCGCCGACTCCGCCTCGGCCGCCCGCGCGGCGATCTCCTGCTGGAGGAGCCGGGCGGCGGCCGCCCGGGCCTCGAAGTCCATCCGCAGCAGGTAGCCGAGGAGCAGCAGGCCGCAGACGGCGGCCGCGATCGCGAGCAGGCTGTCCCCGCTCGCCGCCGCGTACAGGCCCAGCGCACCGGCCGAGGCCGGCAGGGCGGCGGCCAGCGGCAGCCTGAGCAGCGCGACCACCGGGACGCCGCACCAGGCGACGTTGGCGAGCAGCGTGGCGCCCGCCCCGTGCGCCAGCCCGGCCGAGACCAGCAGTCCGGCCACCACGGCGAGGGCCGGCCCGATCCGGTGCTGTTCGGCCGCCCGCACCAGGGCGCCGAACAGCACCAGCACCAGCAGGATGCGCAGGCCCGTCGCGACGGCGGCCCAGCCGGTGAAGTCCCCGCCCGCGTAGGTACCGACGACGATCACCGACAGCAGGACGAGCCGGCCGAGCGCGCTCAGCACCCGCCGGGGCCGGCTCTCCCCGGCTGCCCTCCCGCCGGGTCGGGCCGGCCAGCGGGTCCAGGTCTGCGGTGACACGTTGCGGTCCTCTCTCCCGGGCCGGCCGGTCAGCCCGCGAACGGGCCGCCGGCGGGCGCCAGGGTGCGTGCCCTCCAGTTCACCACGGCGCCGCGGACGAGCAGCAGCGCACCGAGGCTGAGCAGCAGGGCGTTGGTGCCCTGGTGGACGTGCAGGGCGGCGCCGAGGCCGAACAGGCCGGCCCGGACGGCGAGCAGGCCGATCCAGGCGGCCACGGTGGCTCGGGTGCCCTGCATCCGGAGTCTGCCGTCGGCGCCGTGCCAGAGCCGGACCGTCCAGCCCCAGACGGTGCCCATCGCGGCCACGACCAGCAGGGAGGCCGCCAGCAGGGCGACGGCCCCGGTGGTGTGCGCGGGATCGACGAGCCGGGGGTCGCGCAGTGCGACGACGGCGAGGACCAGTGGCAGCAGCCAGTACCGGCGCTCGGTGTCGAGGAGCTGCGGGCGGAGCTGGCGGCCGACCACCAGGGCGGCCACGGCGAGGATCACGAGCAGGTTGGCGAGGCCGGCCATCGGGGGGCTCCGTCCAGGTGGGAGGGGGTTTGCTGACCCTTCCGACGGTACGGATCGCGGGGCGTGCGGGGATCGGAGCCGGGGTTGAGAAAACGCGCGGAGGGCTCTCCACCCGTGGGTGGAGAGCCCTCCTGGCCGGGCCGTCGCTCAGGCGTCGATGCGGGAGCGGTCGAGGGTGGCGGCGGAGTCGACGATGAACTCCTTGCGCGGTGCCACGTCGTTGCCCATCAGCAGGTCGAAGACCCGCTCCGCCTGTTCCAGGTCACCGAGGTTGATCCGGCGCAGGGTGCGGTGGCGCGGATCCATGGTGGTCTCGGCCAGCTGGTCGGCGTCCATCTCGCCGAGGCCCTTGTACCGCTGCACCGGCTCCTTCCAGCGCTGGCCCTTGCGCTGGAACTCCAGTAGGGCGCTGCGCAGTTCGCCGTCGGAGTAGGTGTAGTGGTACTTCTCCTGGCCCCGCTTGGGGTTGGTGAGCTCGGTGCGGTGCAGCGGCGGGACGGCGGCGAACACCCGGCCCTGCTCGACCATCGGCCGCATGTACCGCTGAAAGAGCGTCAGCAGCAGGCAGCGGATGTGCGATCCGTCGACGTCGGCGTCGGCCATGAAGATGACCCGGCCGTAGCGGGCCTGCTCGATCTCGAACGTCCGCCCGGAGCCGGCCCCTATGACCTGGATGATGGCGGCGCACTCGGCGTTCTTGAGCATGTCCGAGACCGAGGCCTTCTGGACGTTCAGGATCTTGCCGCGGATCGGCAGCAGCGCCTGGAACTCGGAGTTGCGGGCCAGCTTCGCGGTGCCGAGCGCGGAGTCGCCCTCGACGATGAAGAGTTCGCTGCGCTCGACGTCGTCGCTGCGGCAGTCGGCGAGCTTGGCGGGCAGCGAGGACGTCTCCAGCGCGGTCTTCCGGCGCTGGGCCTCCTTGTGCTGGCGGGCCGCGACCCTGGTGCGGGCGGCCGCGGCGACCTTCTCCAGGACGGCGCGGGCCTGCAGCTTCTCGTCCTTCTTCGGCGAGGTGAGGAAGGCCTTGAGCTCCTTGGCGACGACGGCGGCCACGATCCGGTTGGCGGCCGAGGTGCCGAGCACCTCCTTGGTCTGGCCCTCGAACTGCGGCTCGGCGAGCCGGACGGTGACCACGGCGGTGAGGCCCTCGGTGGCGTCGTCCTTGGTGACGTCGTCCTCCGCGACGCGCAGCAGCTTGCCCGCGCGCAGCGCCTCATTGACCGTCTTGGCCAGCGAGCGCTCGAAGCCGGTGACGTGGGTGCCGCCCTTGGGGGTGGCGATGATGTTGACGAAGGAGCGCAGGGTGGTGTCGTAGCCGGCGCCCCAGCGCAGGGCGATGTCCACGCCGAGCTGGCGGGTGACCTCGGTGGGGGTCATGTGGCCGAGCTCGTCCAGGACGGGCACGGTCTCCTTGAAGCTGCCCTCGCCGCGCAGCCGCAGGACGTCGCAGACCGGCTTGTCGGGGGCGAGGAACTCGCAGAACTCGCCGATCCCGCCGTCGTAGCGGAAGGTGGACTCCTCGACCTTGTCGCTCTCCGTCAGGCGCTCGTCACGCACGATGATGGTGAGGCCGGGGACGAGGAAGGCCGTCTGGCGGGCGCGGCTGTGCAGGCCTTCGAGGGAGAGCTTGGCCTCCTTGAGGAAGATCTGCCGGTCGGCCCAGTAGCGGATCCGGGTGCCGGTGCGGGTCTTGGGCACCTTGCGGGTCTTGGTGAGGCCGTTGGCGGGCTCGAACGGGGCGTCCGGGCTCAGCTCGGTGAAGATGCCGGGCGTACCGCGGCGGAAGCTGATGGCGTGGGTGTGGCCGCCCCGGTCGATCTCGACGTCGAGCCGGGCCGAGAGGGCGTTGACCACGGAGGCGCCGACGCCGTGCAGGCCGCCGGAGGCCGCGTAGGAGCCGCCGCCGAACTTGCCGCCGGCGTGCAGCTTGGTCAGGACGACCTCGACGCCGGACAGGCCGGTCTTCGGCTCGATGTCCACGGGGATGCCGCGGCCGTTGTCGAGCACCTCCACCGAGGCGTCGTCGCGCAGGACGACCTCGATGCGGTCGCAGTGCCCGCCCAGGGCCTCGTCGACCGAGTTGTCGATGATCTCCCACAGGCAGTGCATGAGGCCGCGGCTGTCGGTGGAGCCGATGTACATGCCGGGGCGCTTGCGGACCGCCTCAAGGCCCTCCAGGACGAGCAGGTGCCGAGCGGTGTAGTTGGACCCGTCGTCGCCGGACAGCAGGGCCGGCGACGCGCCCTTCCCGGCGCTCATGACTGCGCCCCGATGCGCTCGGCGGGCACCGGGCCCACGGCACACCTGTTGCTGGTTCGCTCGCTCCGCTCGCTCACGCGGTGCTCTCCTCGGTGAAGTTCTGTCTCGTCGGTCACATCCGGCCCGGCCAGTGCATCACACCGGTCCGACAGCCGTTCCACTCCGTGTGCGCTCCCCTCCATTCGGTGCGCACACGCCCGGTCCGGGGTCCCTGCATGCCGGGCCCGGTCCCCGCAGCCTGTACGCGCTGCGCGAACACGACCCCCGGCGGATACGGAGCAGCGGACTGCCATCTCCTCCCGGTATCACCGGCCCTGGCGGGCCGTGGGGTGGAGCGCAGGCCCTGGAACTGCCGAGATGCAGGCTACCGGTGGCCGGGAGGGGGCTTATGCTCCAACCCAGCAGAGGATTATGCTACGCGGACCTCGGACCCCACCCCGATCGGACGTTCGAGGGATGAGCGGATCCTGGGAATCGGTACGCATGAACCACCGACGCCCGGGGCACGTCCTCATCAACACAAGCAAAATCCTCAAAGAAGAAAAGCCACGAGCGGGAACGTTTTCGGCCTGGTTGGATGTTGACCCTGGTACGACAGCTCGTCGAGCTAGAGAAGAGGCGACGTGACTACTGTTCTGACACCTGCGAGCCCGCTGACCGCGGCTGACCGCTGCGACCGCTGCGGCGCCCAGGCATACCTGCGCGTCGTACTCGCGAGCGGCGGAGAGCTGCTCTTCTGCGCCCACCACGGGCGGAAGTTCGAGCCCGAGCTCAAGAAGATCGCCGTCGAGATACAGGACGAGAGCGGCCGTCTCACCACCGCGACCAACGCCACGGCTTCCGAAGACGAACGCTGACCCGGCGCTCCACCGACGAACCGTATCGAGCCCTGCCGACCGGCAGCACTCGATGAGCCGGACGACAGGCCCCAGCCAGGGGCCGGTCGTCCGGTTTCGACGTTCCGGGGCCACATCGTTCTTCGACGCTACGTGGCCGGCCGACTACTTTCTGACGTCGCGTCGGACGGTGACGCCCCGGTGACGCTTCACAGCACCGAGCGCACCGCGTCCGCCACCGCCGCGATCCGGGTGTAGACGCCGGGGTGCACCGCCTCCGCGCAACCGGTGCCCCAGGAGACCACGCCCGCGAGGCGCCCGTTGATGACGAGCGGCCCGCCACTGTCGCCCTGGCAGGCGTCCCTGCCCCCGTCGGCCTCGCCGGCACACACCATGCCGCGGGCGTCGAAGTGACCGTCCGGGCCGCCCGGGTACGCGTGGGCGCAGGTCTCGTCCGCCACGATCGGCACGTCCACGCCACGGAGCGTGGGCGAGTAGTGACCGTCGCCGACGGTGTCGCCCCAGCCGTAGACCTGGGACCGGGTTCCGGGCGCGTACGGCTCCGTCTCGCCCTGGCCGACCAGTTCGATCAGCGCCCGGTCGTCCTGCGGGCGGGCGAGGGTGACCACCGCCACGTCGTTCATGTTCGCGGCGAAGGAGTACTCGGGGTGGATCCAGATGTTCTGGACGTCCACCTCGCGGCCCGACGGGCCCCGCAGGTCGTCCCGGCCGAGCAGGACCTTCAGGCCGGGGCGGTCCACCCGGCGGCCCTTGGTCTCGTCGTAGAAGCAGTGCGCTGCCGTGACCACCTTGGTCGGCGTCACGAGCGCGCCACCGCAGAACTGGCCCGAACGGCCGCTGCCGAACTGCTGCCGACTGGCCAGCGCCACCACCCAGGGGTGCTCCCCGCCGGTGGTCGGGGCCCCGCCGACGATCCGGCGCTGGGGCTCGGCGGAGGCGCTCGGGCCAGCCGCGACCAGCGACACCGGCAGGGCGGCCAGCAGGGCCAGCAGGGCCGCGGGCCGGCGGCCGCGGCCGCCCACCCGGCCGGCGGCCGCGGTCTGCGGCGCGGCGGCGTTCGGCAGGGCGTCCCGCGCGTCCGGCATGTCCGGGTTGGGCAGCACCGTGTCTCCAGGTTGTATCGGCAGCAGGCAACCGGCACAGCGTAGTTGATCAATCACGGTGAGCCACGGCCGCCGAGCGTGAAACACCCGGACGAGCTACGGGGAGGGCCCCGCAGTGACGCGCTCGCGCAGAGAGGCCCGGAGCGGTTGCTCCGGGCCTCTCGCTGCCTGCCGGGCGGCCGGGGGCCGCCCTTCCCGCTAGTCCAGGTAGTCGCGCAGCACCTGGGAGCGCGACGGGTGCCGCAGCTTGGACATCGTCTTGGACTCGATCTGGCGGATCCGCTCGCGGGTGACCCCGTAGACCTTGCCGATCTCGTCCAGCGTCTTCGGCTGGCCGTCGGTGAGGCCGAAGCGCATCGAGACCACGCCGGCCTCGCGCTCGCTGAGCGTGTCCAGCACGGAGTGCAGCTGCTCCTGGAGGAGGGTGAAGCTGACCGCGTCGGCCGGGACGACCGCCTCGGAGTCCTCGATCAGGTCACCGAACTCGCTGTCGCCGTCCTCGCCGAGCGGGGTGTGCAGCGAGATCGGCTCGCGGCCGTACTTCTGGACCTCGATGACCTTCTCGGGGGTCATGTCGAGTTCCTTGGCCAGCTCCTCCGGGGTGGGCTCGCGGCCCAGGTCCTGGAGCATCTGGCGCTGCACACGGGCCAGCTTGTTGATGACCTCGACCATGTGCACCGGGATGCGGATGGTGCGGGCCTGGTCGGCCATCGCGCGGGTGATCGCCTGGCGGATCCACCACGTCGCGTAGGTGGAGAACTTGTAGCCCTTGGTGTAGTCGAACTTCTCGACCGCGCGGATCAGACCGAGGTTGCCCTCCTGGATGAGGTCCAGGAAGAGCATGCCGCGGCCGGTGTAGCGCTTGGCCAGCGAGACCACCAGGCGGAGGTTGGCCTCCAGCAGGTGGTTCTTGGCGCGGCGGCCGTCCTCCGCGATGATCTCCAGCTCGCGCTTGAGCTTGGGGGCCAGCTTCTCCGCGGCACTCAGCTTGTCCTCGGCGAACAGGCCGGCCTCGATGCGCTTGGCGAGCTCGACCTCCTGCTCGGCGTTGAGCAGCGGGACCTTGCCGATCTGCTTCAGGTAGTCCTTGACCGGGTCGGCGGTGGCACCGGCGACCACGACCTGCTGGGCCGGGGCGTCGTCCTCGTCGTCGTCGGAGAGCACGAAGCCCCGCGACTCCTCCTCGGGCTCCTCCTCCTCGCCCTTGGCGCCGGGAGCGGTCTCCTCGACCTGCTCGTCCTCGCCGATCAGCTCGTCGTCGCCCTTGCCGCCCTTGGCGGCGGTCTTCTTCGCGGCGGTCTTCTTGGCGGGCGCGGCGGCCTTCTTCGCCACGGCCTTCCTGGCGGGCGCGGCGGCCTTCTGCGCGGCCGTCCCGATCCCGGCAGCCGAACCGGCGGTGTCGGCACCGGCCTCGGCGGCGGGCGCAGCCACGACGACGGGCGCGGCGACCGGCGCACCGGGTGCGATCCGCACCGGCGGCTTGGTGGGGGCCGAGGGCGAACGCGTGGTGACGGCCTTGGTGGCGGTGCGCTTGGTGGTGCTCTTGGCAGCGACGCTCTTGCGCTTGGCGGCGGCCGGCTCGGCCGCGCTGACCATGAGATCCACGCCCTCCTCAATCAGCACCTGATTGAGGCTGCGCATGACGTTCTTCCACTTGGTGACCGGGATCTGGTCCGCCTCGAAAGCCTGACGCACGTCGTCACCGGCGATCTGCCCCTGGGCCTTGCCCCGCTCGATGAGCGCCAGCAGAGCCGCGGACTCGGCGATCTCGGGGGGGAGCGAACGGGATGTGCTGGCCGACACGAACAACCTCTCGGACGATGAGTGAACTCGAACCCGTACCGGGCCACCCGAGCGGGCGGGGAAGGATCACGCGTGACAGCACGCGGCGTCGATTCCGACCGACTCGGGCTTGAGGAACTGGGTTTGCGGGACGGCAGCAGCGCCGCAGACCAACACAGCATTCTGACATGGTGGTGGTATTCCGGAGCTCCTTCCGCTCCGTACACATCGCTGCCACCCGTCCAGTGTTACGCATGCCGTTGGTGGCGCGGGTCACACCCCCGTCCGCCGGGGCGGCACCCGCCCCCGCCCGGCCGCCTTCCCCGGCGGCCACCGGGGCCTGCGGGGCACCGCCCGGAGCCGCCCGGAGGCCGTCCGGAAGCGAACCGGAACCGGCCCGGAAGCACGGAAACGGCCCTCCGGATGCTCTCTCACGAGACATCCGGAGGACCGTGGGACCGCGGCCTCACCTCGATCGCCGAGGTGCGCTCAGTGCTCCCGGGGGGCCGGGACGGAGGGCTCGATCTCGGGGTGGACGGTGAGCAGGGCCCGGGTCGCGGCCTCGCCGGCCGTGCCGTCGCCGGTGCCGAGCGCGTCCACCAGCCGGACGTGCAGGCTGACCGAGGACTCCGAGGGCCGCTCGCAGGCGGTGACCGGGCCGCCGGAGACCTGCAGGGCGCAGGACACGATCCCGGAGAGGTGCTCCAGCATGCGGTTGCCGGCCATCTGAAGGATCAGCGCGTGCAGCTCGGCGTCGGCCCGGGTGAAGGTCAGCTGATCGGCCTGCGCGGTGGCGTGACCCATGATCTCGGTCAGCTCGACCAGCCGCTGCTGGACGTCCTCGCGGCCGTGTCCGGCCGCGAGCCTGGTCGCCAGCGGCTCGATCGCCCAGCGGAGCTCGAACAGCTCACGACGCTGCTCGTCGCGCTGGGGGCCGAAGGCGCGCCACTCGATGATGTCGGGGTCGAGCAGGTTCCAGTCGGCGACCGGGCGCACCCGGGTGCCGACGTTGGGCCGCGCACTGACCAGGCCCTTGGCCTCCAGTACGCGCAGTGACTCGCGGACGACGGTGCGGGAGACCTCGAACCGCTGGCCGATCTCCTCGGGGACGAGCGGGCGGTCGGCCCCGAGGTCACCGGAGACGATCATCTGGCCGAGCTGCTGGACGAGCTGGCCGTGCAGGCCGCGGCCGCGGCTGCTGGTGGTCTTGCGGCCGACCCGGACGAGGTCGGAGTCGACGCCCTCCCAGCGGGGAGCGGGCGCGGCCGGCCGGTCGGCGTACGAGAAGCGGTCCAGTTCACCGGGGCCGGGAGCGGCACCGTCGGCGGGGCGGGCGGCGGTCATGGTGGGGTGCGCAAGGGTACTCACAGCTCCTTTGTCGGCGATCGGCGGGCCCAGCTTGAGAATTCTCGTGAAAAGCACACGAAAGGGTGATCGCCCGTGACCGGATAATTGACTTCTTATCAGGCAGAACCCGTCTATTGCGGCCATCTGTCGGAACGTTGGCATGACCTGGCCCCACCGACCGCCGATCACCGACCGACGATCTTCAGGGCAGAGCAAACTGACGAGACATCAGAGCGACCGACGCCACGCCTGCACCACCAGGCCCGCGAGCAGCAGCAGCACCGCCGGGGCCGCGAACGCCCCGAGCAGTACCGGGTCCGTCAGATCGAGCGGACTGCCCGCCGCCGCGCCGGACCCGTCGCTGACCCAGTCGAAGCCGTACTGGTCGAAGCCGTACTGGAAGGGCAGCGCCTCGCCGGCCACCTTCGGGCGGCCCACCCCGGCCTCCCGCAGGAACAGCGCCAGCCCCGCCTCCAGCAGCACCGGCAGCGCGCACAGCACCAGGATGCCCGCCGCCGCGCTGCGGGTGAGCGAGGCCGTCAGCACCCCCGCCCCGCCGGCCGCGACCACCGTGCCGGCGAACACCCCGAGCGCCACCGGCAGCCGGCCGCCCGCACCGAGGACCTCCGGCGAGAAGACGGCGGCGGCGTCCACGCCCGGCGCGAGCGCCAGCCGCGTCACCACCGTGTCGACCAGCACGGTCACCACGGCGAGCAGCACCGACAGCGCACCGATCACGGCCAGCTTCCCGCCCAGCAGCCGGACCCTTCGCAGGTAGGAGACCTGCAAGGCCGCCAGGCCGGGGTGGCGCACCTCGTGCCCGTAGGAGAGCGCGCCCAGCACCCCCGCGCCGAGGGCGGCGATCGGGAGCGGGAGCAGCGGCACGGCGGCGGTCACCGGGCGGAGCGCCGCCGTCAGCGTCAGCTGCCCGGCGGGCACCTGGTGGGCGAGCACGCCCGCCACGAGCGCGTCGCAGAGCAGGACGGCGGACAGGACGATCCAGGTGGAGCGGAGGCCGCGCAACCGGCGTGCCTCGTAGGCCAGTACGCGCACGGTCACTCGCTCCGGTGGTCGGGCCCGGCCGTCGGCGCGGGGTGGACGGGGGTGGCTGCGGTGTCCGCGAGGAGCGGCGCCGCCGGGGTCGTTTCCAGGGGCGCCCCCGGTACCGTGCCCCGGGTCAGGTCTGCGGCCGGCTCTGCGGCCAGGTCTGCGGTCGCGTCCGGAGCCGCGGGCAGCGCCGGGCCGGCGAAGGCGGACTGCAGCGCGTACACCGGTGCGAACGGCCTGCGCAGGCGTGGCACGGACTGCGCCTTCGGAACGGCCGCCGTCCGGGGCGGCTCCCCCGCCGACTGGATCCGCACGTGGCCGGAACGGCCCGAGGAGGCCGGGAGGAGCGCGCGGGGCGCGGGCTGCTCGACCACGCGGTCCGCCAGCTCGTGCAGCAGGATGCCGTGCCGGTAGGCGAGTTCGCCGATCTCGGTGCGGCCGATCCCGGCCACCGCCAGGCCCACCGCACCCTCCGGGCGCACCAGGGCCCCCTGGCCGGTCAGCAGGTCGGCCAGCCGGGCCATCTGCGGCCCCCGCACGGCCACCTCGGGGCGCAGCCGGGTGCGGCGGAACTCGCCGGCCGGCTGGTCCGCGACGAGGCGGCCCTGGTCGAGGGTGACCACGCGGTCGGCGAAGCGGGCGGCCTCCTGCGGGGTGCGGGTGGTCATCACCACGCTCCCGCCCGCGACGCCGAACGAGCGCAGGAAGGAGTGGAACCACTCGACGTTGCGCGGCGACAACCCCTCGGTGGGGGCGTCCAGCAGGAGGGTGCCCGGGTCGCCGAGGAGCGCGGCGGCGAGGGCGAGCCGACGGTTCATGCCGGGCGAGAAGGCGCGCAGCCGGTGGTCGGCGACCGTGGACAGCCGGGTCTGCTCCAGGAGTTCGTCGGCCCGCCCGGCCGGTACTCCGGCAGCGGCGGCGAGCATCCGCAGGTGGCTCCGGGCCCTGCGGCCGGGGTGGCCGGCCGCGCCACTTCCGGTCGGGAGCAGGACGCCGACCTCGCGCTCCGGCCTGCGGAGGCTGCGATAGGGCCGGCCGTCGAACAGCGTGACGCCCTGGCCCCGTTCGAGTCCGACCATGAGCCGCAGTGCCGTGCTCTTGCCCGCGTCCTCCGGGCCGAGCAGTGCGGTCACCACGCCGGGGCGGACGTCAAAGGTGAGGTCGAGCAGCGCCGGGGGCCTGCCCCGGCGGTAGATCTTGGTCAGTCCGGTGATCTGGATCATCGCTGGCTGCTCCCATGCCCTCGGCCGACCGGGTCTGCGCGGCACGGACCTCCCCCGCACGTCCCCGCGCCAGCACACTAGGTGCCGGAGGCGGAGATTTCGGGCATTACGGGAGCGGCGCAGGGGGCAAGTCCATGCACCTCACCCGATCAGGGGACAAATCCGGCCCGGGGCGGAAGCGGACCGGGTGGAGCGGCCGGGGCTCAGGACTCCGGGCGGAGCATCGGCGGGTTGAGATCGGTGGCGCCGCCGGCGGTGAAGAGCTGGGCGGGCCGCCCGCCCTGACGGGTCGTCGTCCCCCCGGAGGGCAGCAGGAAGCCCGGGGTGCCGGTGACCTTCCGGTGGAAGTTCCGCGGGTCGAGGGACACGCCCCAGACGGCCTCGTAGACCCTGCGCAGCTCGCCGACGGTGAACTCGACCGCGCAGAAGGCCGTCGCGAGCGAGGAGTACTCGATCTTCGAGCGGGCCCGTTCGACACCGTCCGCCAGGATCAGCCCGTGGTCGAACGCCAGCGGCACGCCGTCGACCGGGTTGCCGTCGAGGAGTTCGGCGACCGGCGCCCAGCGGGCGCTGCTGGCGTCGCCGCCCGGTCGCGGGGTCGGCAGGTCGGGCGCGAGCACCAGGTACGCGACGCTGACGACCCGCATCCGGGGATCGCGCTGCGGGTGCCCGTAGGTCGCGAGCTGTTCCAGGTGGGCGCCTGCCGAGCCGTGCTCCGGGGCGGAGTGCGCCCGCAGGCCGGTCTCCTCGGCCAGCTCCCGGGAGGCCGCCTCGGCGAGGCCCTCGTCCAGCCGGACGAAGCCGCCGGGCAGCGCCCAGTACCCCTGGAACGGCGGCTCGCCCCGTCGTACCAACAGGGCGCAGAGCGCGTGCTCGCGAACCGTCAGCACCACCAGGTCGACCGTGACTGCGAACGGGGGGAAGGCCGACGGGTCATAACGCGACATGCGCACGATCATAGTCGTCTCTTTGACGATAACGACAGGTTCTCGCGCTTCCCGGGCCCCTTCCCGGGCCGGGGTGCGCCCGACACCCGGCCCGACGGCGCCGCACTGGCTCGAACGGGGCCCGACGGGGTCAAACCGGTCCCGGCGAAAGGCCCGGCCGGCCGGGGCCCGCCGGTCAGCGCGCCCCGAGCTGGAGTTCGGCGGAGGCCTCCTCCACGACCGCGACGCCGATCCGGCTCACCCGCACCGAGAACGGCTCCCCCGCCACCCGCAGCCCGGTGAGCTGCAGCTCACCCAGCGGAGCGGTACTCGCGGGCCGCACCAGCACCCGGCCGGCCGGCACGTCCGGCCGGACCCCGGCCAGCGCCAGCACGGCATGCACCGCGCCCGCGGCGGAGACCGCCGCCGGGCGGCAGGCGGCGGGGTGCGGCACCGGCGGGCAGCCGACGACACGCTGCTCCCCCGCGTACATCTCGGGCAGCCTGCCCTCCAGGAACGCGGAGGCACCGAGCATTCCTTCGAGCAGCACCCCGGCCTCCCGCTCGAAGCCGGCCTCGGCCAGCCCGGCGACCGCGAGCGCCGTCTCGTGCACCCGCACCGCTCCGCTCCGGTGGCCGAGCGGGTTGAACCGGGCGGACTTCGCGCTGAGGGTGCGCAGGCCCCAGCCGCAGTCCAGCTCGGGTGCGGCGAACCGCTGGGCCAGCAGCCGGGTCTGCTCGCGGTCGAGCAGCCCCTCGTGCCGGTCGCCGTCCGCGGCCATCCCGAGGTCGAGCAGGTGGACGAGCGTGGACGCCAGCGCGGGCAGCGGGCGCCCGCCCGGAGCCAGCCCGGCGGCGGGCCGCCCGCCCGCGATGTCGTCGATCCAGAACCGCTCACGGAAGCGCGCACGCAGCGCGGCGGCCCAGTCGCGCCACTCCTGCGCCCCCGGCCGCCCGAAGGCCTCCAGCAGCTCCGCGCCGTGCAGCGCGGCGCGCAGCGCCTGCGCCTGGACCTCGCTCCGCGCGGCCGGCGCGTTCACCGCCCGCTCCTCGACCGGGCGGCTCAGGTCCGTCACGAAGCCGTCGACGAGGCCGGTGCGCAGCGTGCCGAGGGCGCGCTCGGCGGCCGGGAGAAGGTCCGCGACCTCCTGGCGCGGCAGGCCCCAGCGCCAGGCCTCGGCCAGCACGGTGACGAACAGCAGGGTCGCCTCGGTCGCCGTGCAGGACGGCGGCAGTTCGGGCCCCGCGTGGCGCAGGGCTCCGGGCAGGAGGCCCTCCGGGCGCTGTCCGGGCCCGGCGGCGGGCTGCTGGCGCCGGGCCAGGGCGCGGAGCGTCCCGGCGGCCAGCCGGGTGCCCAGCGGCAGGGTGAGTCTGGCGGCCCAGAGGGCGTCGGCGGCGGCCAGGCCGAAGCGCCAGGGGGCGCCGGAGGCGGCGTAGAGGTCGGTGGGCCGGTCGGGGTCCGCGAGCAGCAGGCCGCCCAGGGCGTCCAGCGAGCGCGGCACGAGGAGCTCGGCGCGGGAGTCGTCGCAGCGCACCTCGGCGTCGGACCACGGCAGTGGGACGCCCGTCCCGCGGCCGCCCGGGGGCCTGGGGCCGGGCCCGGTGCTCTCCAGTTCGGTCCGCAGTTCGACGGACCAGCGGGCCCCCGGCTGGACCTCCAGGTCCCAGCGCAGCACGCCGGCGCCGGCCAGTACGGCGTGCGGCGACGGCTTGGCCGTCACGGTGGCACTGTGCGCGGGGCCGGCCCAGCGCAGGCCGGCGGACTGCACCTGGCTGGGCAGGTCCGGGGAGCGCAGCCCGGCCGCGATCTCGGCGATCGCCCCCAGGTCGGTGCCCATGGCGAGCTCCAGCGGCAGGCGGGCGGGGCGGCTGCCGCCGTTGCGCACGGTGACGGTTTCGACGCCGTCGGCGTGCCGCAGCCGTTCGACGGTGAGCGCAGGATCCGGGTCGGGGTCTCCGGGGAGGCGGACGGCGCCGAGGAAGCGGGCCTGGGCGGCCGAGGTGAGGGTGCCCTGGAGCGGCATCGGCTCGATGCCGCCGAGTCGTAGTTCGAGTCGGGCCAGGACACGGACGCCGGAGCGGTAGAAGCCGTGCAGGCCGTGCCCGCGGAGCTGCCCGTCGGGCCCGGAGGCCGCCATGGCCGGTGCGTTGACGCAGACGATCGCGTGGTGGGCGGCCGCGGGCTGCGGGCGTGCCGGTGCCCCGGGCCGGGGCTGGCCCGGCTGGGCCTGGTCGGGCCGGGCCGCGGATCTCGGCGCGCCGACCACACTCTCGGCCGGCGCGGCCTGGGGCGGCCTCGTGGCGGTCACCGGACTCTCCTCTTCCCGTCCCGCCGCCGGCCGTGTGGGCCTGCGGGGGCCGAGCGTGTTCGATCGCGATCTGCTGCTTCTGGTCGGACCGGGCGCACCCCGGCATGCCCGGCCGGGGCCGGTGGCTCCCCGTTGAGCCCGTGCTTCCGTACTGCCCGTCAGGGCTCTGTCGTACGCCGGCCGGGCCGGCCTCCCGGGCCGTCGGACCGCTCGGGCCCGGGCCGTGCTCGGACAGCGCCGGCGGGCCGGTGGTGGCATCCCGCAGGATGAAACGTCCCGGACCCTCCACAGGTCACGCCATCGGTTCGCCATGACTGTGACCCGGTGCGGCCCGGCAGCCCTGCGCCGCTGCACTGCGTGCGCCTGCCGCGAACCCGTCCCGATCCCCCGCGGCCGCGCTCCGGCTGCCCGGGGCCGATGTGCGGCAGCCTCCGGACCGGTGCCCGGCCGCCGCCCAGGATACGGTGCGATGGTCATGGCGCACGCACCGGCGACACCGGGGACGGCCGCCGTGGCGGCTGTACCCGTACGTACCGAGGAGTTGTATGTCCACCGCCGGCCGGCTGCCCGGGATTGTCACGTCCGACCACGTCTTCCGCCTGCCCCTCGACCATGCCGCCCCCCAGGGTGAGCACATCGCGGTGTACGCCCGGGAGGTGGTCGCGGCCGGCCGGGAGGACGACGACCTGCCGTGGCTGCTGTTCCTCCAGGGCGGCCCCGGCGGCAAGGCCGCCCGTCCGCTCGAGCGGGACGGCTGGCTCGGCCGGGCCCTCGACGACTACCGGGTGCTCCTGCTGGACCAGCGCGGCACCGGGCGCTCCACCCCGGCGAACCGGCAGAGCCTGGCGCTGCGCGGGGACGCGCAGGCGCAGGCCGGCTACCTGGCGCACTTCCGGGCGGACTCGATCGTCCGGGACGCCGAGCTGATCCGTCGCCGGCTGCTGGGCGAGGAACGGCGCTGGAGCCTGCTCGGCCAGAGCTTCGGCGGTTTCTGCACCCTCACCTACCTCTCGCTCGCTCCGGAGGGCCTGCGCGAGGCCTTCGTGACCGGGGGCCTGGCCGGGCTGCGCAGCTCCGCCGACGACGTGTACCGGGCCGCCTACCCCCGGGTCGTCCGCAAGAACGAGGCGCACTACGCCCGTCACCCCGGGGACGCCGCGGCCGTCCGCCGGATCGCCGCCCACCTGCTCGCCACCCCCGCGGTGCTGCCCGACGGCGGCCTCCTGACCGTCCGGGCCTTCCAGGCGCTGGGCATGATGCTGGGCACCGGGACGGGATCGGCCGCCCTGCACTACCTGCTGGAGGAGGCCTGGGTCGAGGGCACGGCCGGGCCGGAGCTGTCGGACACCTTCCTCGCCGA
Source organism: Kitasatospora sp. NPDC057223 (assembly GCF_042669755.1). Taxonomy (NCBI): domain Bacteria; kingdom Bacillati; phylum Actinomycetota; class Actinomycetes; order Kitasatosporales; family Streptomycetaceae; genus Kitasatospora; species Kitasatospora sp. NPDC057223. The sequence continues at coordinate 61,315 of NZ_JBHUWW010000026.1, forward strand.
GGTCCAGGCCAGGCTGTCGTTCGCGCAGGGCCCGCTGTACGCCGTCCTGCACGAGGCGATCTACGGGCAGCGGTCGGTGGATACGGCCGGCACCGGCTGGGCGGCCGAGCGCGTCCGCAAGGAGTTCCCGGGATTCGAGGCCGGGGCGGCGCTCGACTCCGGGGCGCCGGTCCTGTTCACCGGCGAGATGATCTACCCGTGGATGTTCGAGACCGACCCCGCCCTGCGCCCGTTGCGGGAGGCGGCCGAACTGCTCGCGGAGCGCACCGACTGGCCCGACCTCTACGACGTCGAGCGGCTGGCCGCGAACGAGGTGCCGGTCTACGCCGCCGTCTACCACGACGACATGTACGTGGATACCGCCGATTCGCTGGAGACCGCGCGGGCCGTGCGCGGGGTCCGGTCGTGGATCACCAACGAGTGGGAGCACGACGGCCTGCGGGCGAGTGGCGGCAAGGTGCTGGACCGCCTGATCAGGATGGCGCGCGGGGAGATCTAGCCGCCGCTCGGGCGGCCCGGCGGCCGTCTCACTGTCCGATCGAGGCGTCGCGGGCCCGGCGGTGCATCCGGGCCCGCCGGGAGGTGCTCCGCCGCGGTGGCTTCGGCGGGCGGGGGCCGGGCCCGGGGGCAGGCTCGGCACCGCCGCCCGGGGTGGCACCGGCGCCGGCGGCCCGCGCTGCTCCGGGAGCGGACCCCGGATCCGCCCGGGGCGGGTGCCGCCGGGCCCGCTCAGCCCGTACTCCCTCCAGCAGCAGGTCGGGCGGCAGTCCGCCGTTCAGCGACTCGTACAGCAGCTGGGCCAGCAGGTAGCCCGGGTCGAGCTTCAGGATGTGCGCGAGCACGATCCGGGCCGTCGCGCTGTCGCCCGCCAGCCAGGACGTCCAGGCGAGCAGCGTCAGCGGGGCCGGGGCGCAGCCCTCGTAGGGAGCGACGCACCGCTGGGCGAGGAAGCGCCAGAGACGCTGGGCCGCGCCGAGTTCGGCGGGCTCGGCGTACTCGGCGGCGCGGTCCCGGACGAGTTTGTCCTGGAGGCCGGTCAGCAGCAGGGCCGCGCTCTGCTCGTCGGTCTCCCGCGCGCCGGCCATGAACTCGGCCATCACCTGGTCGAGCAGCTCTCCTGCCTGCTCGCGGCGGGCGGCCGGCCGGTCGGCGGCCCCGGCGGCGACCCGATCCAGCGCCAGGCGCTGGGCCTGTGCCCCCGGCTCCCCGATCGGCGCCAGGCCGGCGACGATCGCCTTGCGGCTGCCGCGCGGGGCGAGCCCGGCGAAGGTGGCGGCCGCAGCCACCGGGCCCGGGCCCCGGGTGTGGTGGATGGGGTTGCCCGAGGGCTCGCAGCACCCCGGCCGGTCGCACAGGAAGGACCACCACCGGCCGCCGGAGATGAACAGGGACTCCTTGACGCCGACCCCCTGGGCCTCGAAGGCCGAGCGCAGCTCCTCGGCCAGCGGCCGCAGCCGGCCGAGGGCGGGCTGCTCCTCTCCCGGCCCGGGGTCGTGGCAGAGGTAGAGGAGCACCTGGGCCGGTCTGTCGTCCCGCTGCTCGGACAACCGGACCAGCAGGTCGGCGGTGTCGGCGGCCGCCTGGCGCCACTCCTGCGGGGCCTCGGGGATGTCCAGCCGGATCACCCCGCCCTGCTGGAGATCGGTGCCCTGCAGCCCGACCGCGACGATGCTCTCGTCGGGGAAGAAACCCAGCAGGTACGGGAGCAGCTCGGCCATGTCGGCGGGGCCGCGCATCCTGACCGGCAGCCGGTCGGGAATCGGATTCGACGGGAGTGCGGTGCGTTCCTCGTTCATGGAGGGAAGAATGCCGCACCGGAATTGTCTCTCCGAATTGTGGCGTCATCCTGTGGACAAACCCGGCCTGTGAATATCGGTCACCCGGTCGGAGTATGCCAATATCACTCGCACGAGCGGGTTTTGACACCTTTTCAGTTTGGGAGAATTGCCGCGCCGGGCATTCTCCCGGCCGCCGGCGCGGCGGCCCGTTCGTCGTTTGTCGGCCCGACCCTGTTACATGGACGCATGGACCAGCCCGAGACCCACTCCAGTCCGAAGACCGACACCGCCGACACCGGCACCGGCTCCGGGGCCACGCCCCCGGAGCGGGCCGAGGTCCGGGCGCGGGCGGAGGAGGTGCTGCGCGAGCTGGCCGGCCCGGCCGCGACGCTGCGGGAGGACCAGTGGCTGGCGATCGAGGCGCTGGTCGTCGACCACCGCCGGGCGCTGGTGGTCCAGCGCACCGGCTGGGGCAAGTCCGCCGTGTACTTCATCGCGACCGCGCTGCTGCGCGGCCGGGGTTCGGGGCCCACCGTGATCGTCTCCCCGCTGCTCGCGCTGATGCGCAACCAGGTGGAGTCGGCCGCCCGGGCCGGTATCCGCGCCCGCACCATCAACTCGGCGAACACCGAGGAGTGGGACGAGATCCAGGCCGAGGTCGCGGCCGGCTCGGTGGACATCCTGCTGGTCAGCCCGGAGCGGCTGAACAACCCCGACTTCCGTGACCAGGTGCTGCCCAAGCTCGCCGCCTCCACCGGCCTGCTGGTGGTCGACGAGGCGCACTGCATCTCCGACTGGGGCCACGACTTCCGGCCCGACTACCGACGGCTGCGCACCATGCTCGCCGACCTCTCGCCGGGCGTGCCGGTGCTCGCCACCACCGCCACGGCCAACGCCCGCGTGACGGCCGATGTCGCCGAGCAGCTCGGCACCGGCACGACGGACGAGCACGCGCTGGTGCTGCGCGGCCCGCTCGACCGGGAGAGCCTCAGCCTCGCCGTGCTGTCCCTGCCCGACCCGGCGCACCGCCTCGCCTGGCTGGCCGACCACCTGGACGGGCTGCCCGGCTCCGGCATCATCTACACGCTCACGGTGGCCGCCGCCGACGAGGTGACCGCCTTCCTGCGGGAGCGCGGTTTCGCCGTGGCCTCGTACTCGGGGCGGACCGAGGACGCGGAGCGCCGCACCGCCGAGGCCGACCTGCTGGCGAACCGGGTGAAGGCACTGGTCGCCACGTCGGCGCTCGGCATGGGCTTCGACAAGCCCGACCTCGGCTTCGTGGTGCACCTGGGCTCGCCCGGCTCCCCGATCGCCTACTACCAGCAGGTCGGCCGCGCCGGGCGCGGGGTGGACCGGGCGGAGGTGCTGCTGCTGCCGGGGCGCGAGGACGAGGCGATCTGGCGGTACTTCGCCTCGCTCGCCTTCCCGCCGGAGGAGCAGGTCCGCCGGACGATCGACGCGCTGGCCGAGGCCGGACGCCCGCTGTCCACGGCGGCACTGGAGCCGCGGGTGGATCTGCGCCGGGCCCGGCTGGAGACGATGCTCAAGGTGCTGGACGTGGACGGCGCCGTGCGCCGGGTCAAGGGCGGCTGGACGGCGACCGGGGAGGCCTGGGCGTACGACACGGCCCGCTACGCCAAGGTCGCGGCGTCGCGTGAGGCCGAGCAGCGGGCGATGCGCGAGTACGCGTCGACCTCCGCCTGCCGGATGGAGTTCCTGCGCCGGCAGTTGGACGACGAGGAGGCCGCGCCCTGCGGGCGGTGCGACAACTGCGCGGGCCCGCGGCACACCGCCGACGTCTCCGCCGGGGCACTGGACACCGCCCGGGCGGCCCTCGGCCGGCCGGGTGTGACGTTCGAGCCGCGGCGGCTCTGGCCGACCGGGATGGACGCGCTCGGGGTGCCGCTCAAGGGCCGGATCCCGGCGGGCGAGCAGGCCGAGACCGGGCGGGCGCTGGGGCGGCTGTCCGACATCGGCTGGGGCAACCGGCTGCGCGCGATGCTGGGCGACCAGAGCCCCGACACGCCCGTTCCCGACGATGTGCTGAAGGCCCTCGTCTCGGTGCTCGCCGACTGGGCGCGCGGCCCCGGCGGCTGGGCGGGCCCGGCGGCGCCCGAGGGCGCCCGGCCGGAGCGGCCGGTCGGCGTGGTCACGATGTCCTCGGCCCGCCGTCCGCAGCTGGTGGGGAGTCTCGGCGCGCAGATCGCGTCGGTCGGCCGGCTGCCGCTGCTCGGCCGGATCGAGTACGCGCCCGGGCACTCGCCGCAGGGCGGGCGGAGCAACAGCGCCCAGCGGCTGCACTCGCTGGCGGGCGCGCTGATCGTGCCGCCCGGGCTGCAGGAGGCGCTCACCGCCGCGCCCGGGCCGGTGTTCCTGATCGACGACCTGGTCGATTCGGGCTGGACGGTCACGGTGGCGGCGCGACTGCTGCGCCGCGCCGGGGCGAGCGCGGTGCTGCCGCTGGTGCTGGCCGTCCAGGGGTGAGGCCGGGGCCACGGGCGGGGGCGGCGGGCACAGCAGGTGGCGGGGGTTTCCTCATCCACTGCGGCCTCAGCCGAATGGCGCTCCCGCCGCGGTGGAATATATCCGGCAGAAGGTCGGCTTTCGGGCGCCGTTCATCATTTCATCGTTGCCGCTCAGGTCCATCTGCCGTGAGAATTGGACCGTACCCCACGCCCGGTCCGACGGACCAGGCCTTCGGCGTACGCACGCACCCGCACACTCGGCGGGTCGGGGAAGGAGGATCGTGATCAACGGCATCGACCGAGGTCAGCGTCTCCTCGCCCAGGAAGGCGACCGCAGGCGCACCATCGACGTGGAGAGCTGGGCGGCGGCCGGCGTGCCGCTGCTGCGCGATCCGCGGGAGTTCGTCACCGAACTGCACCGGCGCCATCTGCCGCAGCCCGGCACCGTCGTCGTCACGGTCCTGAACGCGCTGCACCGCGTGACGGCCTCGGCGTCGTTCGTCCCCAGGCCGCACCAGAGCGACGGCTGGCAGCACCGGAACGCGATCCTCGCCCAGCTCCGCCAGGTGACCCCGCACGAGCTGCGGCGCGCCGCACCGGCCGGCACCGCCGTCCTGCTGCGCTGCCGGGAGGGCGCGGCCGGGTGGACGGAGCAGGACGGCGCCTGGATGTGGGCCCTGCGCGACGCCGCGGCCCTGCACGGGCTGCGCTGCGGCTCCTACCTCGCGCTGACCCCGACCGGCTGGCAGATCCTCGGGGACGGCCGCAGCGGGCGCAGCCCGCACTCGGGCTCCTGGGCGGCCGGGCCGGTGCACACCGTCACCGAGCTCCCGCCACGCCCCTCCCGTGCGGCACGGCAAGCGGCACAGGAGGCAGCACGGGACGCGGGACGGCCGGAGCCGCGGTCGCCGGAGCGAGCCTGGGCCCCGTCCGCGGTGGCCCCGGCGGAGACCGCCAGGCGCGCCGCGGGCCACTGACACCGGCCCGGCCCCGAGGGGCCGGGCCGCGGTGTCGGCGCGCCGGGGAGCGCCTGGCGGCGGCGCCCGGAGGCACCGCCGCGACAGCTCAGGCCAGGGCGGCCCGGGCGTCCGGGGTGCCCGGCGCGGCGCCGGCCGCTCCGGCGCCGCCGCACACGACCAGCAGTGCGCCGGCGTGTCCGAGCGCCTTGCGGAACGCCTGCTCGGCCCGGTCGGCGGAGCCGTCGTTGACGACCAGCACCACCACCTCCCGGCGGGCGGGGCGGGACAGCGCCGCGTCGGCGTAGAACACGTCGCCCCCGTCGGCGAGCTGCGCCCAGTAGCGCCCCTCACCGAAGGACAGCTCGTGCTGCTGCCACGGGTGCGGCTCGCCGACGGTCAGCACGAGGACGTCGCCGGGCCCGCGGCCGGACTCCAGCAGCTGGTCGACGGCTTCGTCGGCGCGCTCCAGGGCGTCGCCCGGCGAGGCGGCGACGTACTGCACGGCCGGCTCCGACCGGCGGGAGGCGGGTACGGGCGCGGGCTTGGGAACGCGGGCAGGCCTGGGCGGCGGCCCGGGCTTGACGGCCCGGGGCGGCGCCGGGCGCGGAGGCGCCGGGCGGGGCCCCGGCACGGCGGCCGCAGTGGCGGCCGTGGTCCGGGAGTTGGAGGGGTTGACGGCGGGAGACGCGCTGCTGGCAGCAGGCGTGCGGGGGGCTTGTGCGTCCGACTCGCGGGGGAAGGGAACGCCGGGGCCCGGGATGCTCTCGTGAATCTCCGGCTCCTCGGGGAAGACAGGCATACCCGGATATCTATCAAATGCCGCCCGATTGCGCACGACCGCCCCACCCCTTGGGCACCGCGCACCCACCCGCCGTGCGGCGGACACCCGCCCGCCGTGCCGTGGACGTCTCCCCGCCGGATCGGACGGACGCTCAGAACCCGAGGGTGAGCTGCTCGTCCTCCGGGGCCGAGGTCCGCCCGCGCTTGAGGTGGCGCCACTGCGGCAGCCCGTCCAGGTAGGACCAGGAGAGGCGGTGGTGCTCGGTCGGCCCCAACCGCTCCAGCGCGGCGCGGTGCACCGGGGACGGGTAGCCCGCGTTCTCGGCGAAGCCGTACGCGGGGTGGCCCTCACCGATCTCGGCCATCAGGCCGTCCCGGTGGACCTTGGCGAGCACCGAGGCCGCGGAGACGCAGATGCAGGACTGGTCGCCCTTGATCACCGTACGCACCCGCCAGGGCCCGCCGAGGTAGTCGTGCTTGCCGTCCAGGATCACCGCGTCGGGACGGACCGGCAGGGCCTCCAGGGCGCGGACGGCGGCCAGCCGCAGCGCGGCCGTCATGCCGAGTTCGTCGCACTCCAGCGCGGAGGCGTGGCCCAGCGCGTAGGCGGTGACCCAGTCGGCGAGCAGCGGCGCGAGCGCGGTGCGGCGGCGCTCGGTGAGCAGCTTGGAGTCGGTCAGGCCCTCCGGGGGCTTGCGCAGCCCGGTGACGGCCGCTCCGACGGTGACCGGCCCGGCCCAGGACCCCCGGCCGACCTCGTCGAGGCCGACCACCACCTCGGCACCGGCCCGGCGCAGCGAGCGCTCGACGGAATGGGTCGGGGGGACGACAGGCATCGGAGGATCCGTTCGGTTAGGTCTTCCTCAAGCCTACGGCTCCCGGGCCCGGCCCCGGATCGCGGTCCCCCGGGCCCGGGCGGGGCCCGGGAGCCGGTCCGCCCGGCGGAGCGGGCGCGCCGGAGTCGGCGCCGGGCGTCAGCGCCGGACCATCGGCAGCAGCACCTCGTCCACGAGCTCGGTGCAAAAGCCCGGGGCGAGCCGGCCGCCGCACATCTTCGCCCGGTACATCAGCATCGCGGGGGCGACGTCGGCGGTCATCGAGTTGGCCGCGCCCGGGCGGACGTCGCCCCGCCGTTCACCGCGCAGCAGGATGTCGAGGGTGGCGGCCTTGGTCGGGTTGACGACGCGGTCGACGACGAAGTTCCGGAAGACCTGGGCCTGGGCCTGGTCGTGGTCCAGTTCGTTCATCAGCGCGTGCACGGCGCTGCCGGCCCGGGACTCCAGGGCGGTGGTGAAACGGTCGATGAGCAGCAGCAACTCACTGCGGGCGGACCCGAGGTCGGGGATGTCCATAGGGGGTGGGAGAGTGGATTCGAGGGCGTCGATGACGAGTTCGACCTTGGACGCCCATCGCCGGTAGAGCGCTGCCTTCCCGGTCCGTGCCGCGCCGGCGACGCCCTCCATGGTCAGTCGTGCGTACCCGCCGGAGGTGAGTTGGTCGAGAGTGGCCTCGAAGATCGCCTCCTCCAGCTCCCGCCCGCGCCGGCGCATCGGCCGGCCGAGCGCGCCGGCCACACCGGCCGCCATACCTGCCGCGATCGCGCAGGCGGCGGGAACCGGTCTGGCTCCGGACGGCGGCACCGCGGGCGCCGGGCTGTCCGCTGCCTGCCGTCGCACCATCTGATCCATCGCCACCAACCTTAGAGAACGCTTGCGTTCACAAACATGCACCGGCTATCGTCCAGCGTAGTGAACGCCTGCGTTCCTTCATAGCCCGCGGCCCGAACCGGCCCACGGGCCTCGTCGCGGCGCCGCCCCGGCCTGGCCCCGGCTCGAATTCCCGACCCGACGACGACCTCATGACGACCCGATGGCGACCCGACGCCGAATAGTCGGCGCCTCGGAGCCGCATCCCGGAACCGCGACCCGGACCACAGCCCGGCCGCCGCGGAATCCGTTGAAAGTATACGAAGCAGTAGCCAGCAGGGGGCACATCTTGGCTATCTCCGACACGCTCAGCAAGAACTCACCGCCGCGCGCCAACAGTCGCGCGAAGAACATCACTCTCACCGTCATCGCGGCGACCCAGCTCATGGTGGTGCTCGACGCCACGATCGTGAACATCGCGCTGCCGAAGATCCAGGAAGCGCTGCACTTCTCCACCACCGACCTGTCCTGGGTGATCAACGCCTACACCCTGACCTTCGGCGGGCTGCTGCTCCTCGGCGGCCGGGCCGGCGACATCCTGGGACGCCGCCGGGTCTTCATCTTCGGCACGGTGCTCTTCGGCTTCGCCTCGCTGCTCGGCGGTTTCGCCCAGAACAGCGGCATGCTGCTGGCCGCGCGCGCCCTCCAGGGCATCGGCGGCGCGATCTGCTCACCGACGGCGTTCGCGCTGATCGCCACCAACTTCGAGGAGGGGCCGGAGCGCAACAAGGCGTTCGGCATCTTCTCGGCGGTGGCCGGCTCCGGCGCGGCGATCGGCCTGCTGGCGGGCGGCCTGCTCACCGAGTACCTCGACTGGCGCTGGGTGTTCTTCGTCAACGTGCCGATCGCGGTGCTGATCGCGCTCGCCGCGCCCCGCTACATCGCCGAGTCCGAGCGCACCTCCGGCCGGTTCGACCTGCCGGGCGCGCTGACCTCCACACTCGGCCTGGTGGCGCTGGTCTACGGCTTCATCCGGGCGGCCTCCGACGGCTGGTCGGACGGCCTGACGCTGGCCTCGTTCGCCGTCGGCCTGCTGCTGATGGCCGCGTTCCTGGTGATCGAGCGGCAGACCGCGCAGCCGATCACCCCGCTGCACCTGTTCGCCGACCGCAACCGCAGCGGCAGCCTCGTGATGATGCTCTGCCTGTCGGCGGCCATGTTCGGCATCTTCTTCTACGTCACTCTGTTCGTGCAGGGCCCGCTCGGCTACAGCCCGCTGCGGGCGGGCGTCGCGTTCCTGCCGATCAGTGCGGCGATCATCGTCGCGGCGCAGATCGCCTCCACGCTCCAGGTCAAGTACGGCCCCAAGCTGTTCATGGTCACCGGAGCCGCGCTGTTCACCATCGGGCTGAGCTGGCTCACCCTGCTGGACGCCGACAGCGGCTACCTGGACGGCGTGTTCGGCCCGACGGTGGTGTTCGGCTTCGGCATGGGCCTGATCTTCGTGCCGGCGATGCTGCTCACGGTCGCGGGCGTCGCCGACGAGGACACCGGCGCCGCCTCGGGCCTGCTGAACTCCGTGCAGCAGGTCGGCGGCTCGCTCGGCCTCTCCATCCTGACCACGGTGTTCGCCCGCGCCGCCGCCGACAAGGCGATCGAGCTGACGGCGGCCCTGCCCAAGGGCGTCGTACCGACCCCCGAGCAGCGGGCCGACGCGGCGGACAAGGTGCTTGCCTACGGCATCTCGCACGGCTTCGTCGTCGGCGCGGCACTGGCCGGGGTCGCCCTGCTGGTGTCCGTCTTCGTGATCAAGGCCAAGGCGAGCGACCTGCCCGCCGCCGGCACGGCAGGCGCCATCCTCTGACGAAACGTCACTGCAGAGAGCTCCGCACGACGGCGCCGGCCGGAGGATCCGATCC